>CAYWRR010000410.1:0-1508 GCA_964460425.1 uncultured Nitrososphaera sp. | reverse complement strand
AAGTATGCTTGGGCAAGTAGGAAATAATATTGGTATAGAAAATACCATAAATCTAGACCTCCTTCGAAATGTTAATTTATCTAGAGATTTACTCGACATGCTACAAGACTTTGTTGATGGATATGAAGCCAGAGATAGTAATTTTAATCACTTAATGGTAGTAGTTAGCTCTGTGTTAAATTCCTTTTTAGAGGAACAGCACATTGGAACTATTGGCTACGATGGACCCCAAGTCCCTCGGCTTCCAAGAAAAGAGTCCTATGACCAAGTAATTATCTGGCCAAGAAAAGAGGAATTTAAATGGGCGTAATCTACGGCATCGAAAAGCTAGCGCAGAGAAATGAACATTATGAAACCATCAATCAAGATATAATAGAGAAAGACGATGTAGATGTTTGTATAATAGGATCTGGAGCCTCTGGTGCAGTTCTTTGCAAGGAACTTGCTGAAGCAGGAAAGAAAGTTGTCCTGCTAGAGCGAGGTGGGTATTATGAAGGCAAGGATATGAATCAGCGTGATGCAGATATGATTCCTCTTCTTTGGAAAAATGCTGGTTTTAATTTTGATGATAGCCTTAGAGTAGCAATAGCACAAGGATGCTGTTTAGGGGGTTCAACTATAATCAACGATGCTGTCTGCTTTGACACACCAGATAGTGTGCGTCATGAATGGAAAGATCTCGGAGTAAACTTTAGCAATGAGGAGTGGTCAGATCATCTGAGAAGAGTAAATTCTATTTTAAGTGTAGAGGAGGTGACTGATTACGAATTAAACAGAAACAACCTCATGCTAAAGGAAGGTGCAGAAAAAATTGGTATGATGGACCACCGAAAAAATCATAGGAATTGTATTAATTGTATGCAGTGTGGGTTCTGCCATCTAGGCTGTCATTACGAAACAAAGCAAAACGTACTTGTTACATATATCCATGACGCACTGAAGAAGCCTGATTCTATGATGCACATATATTGTAACTGTTATGTGGACAGAATAATCCATACGACAGACGGTATTGTAAGTGGCGTAGAAGGTGACTTTATCGATATTGATGGAAATAAAACATATAGAATTAGAGTTAATGCAAAAGTAGTTATTATAAGTGCAGGAGCCATAGCATCTACCAAGCTACTTCTTGCAAATGGTATTTCACAAAATACAGCAGGGGTAGGCCTTTGCCTGCATCCAGGAATTCAAGTGTTGGGCGATTTTGATTATGAAATTAAAGGCAATCAGGGGATTCCTATGGCATATACTGTTCATGATTTTGGTGTAACTAGAGCTAACGATCGGACAAGTAAAGGCTACAGTTTTGAAAATGGGGCTGAGTTTTTACTAGAAAGCATATTTCTTCCATTCCTTCAATTTTCTATTGCAATCTCTCCTAGCGGTATAGGCCAACATAGAATGCTCATAGAGCGATTCAACAATTACTCTATGGCTGGTATTGTGGTACGTGATGGAAATATCGGCAAGGTAGCTCTGACGGCCAACGGCAGGGCGAGTGTAAC
>CAYWRR010000409.1:0-1533 GCA_964460425.1 uncultured Nitrososphaera sp. | reverse complement strand
AAATGCTCCAATCGCATCCAGCTCTCCTTTGGTTGGAAATGCTCCAATCGCATCCAGCTCTCCTTTGGTTGGATAATCCTGAATTATTGAATCATGACGCACTACAACTTCTATTCTAGGTACCTGCGCTGCAACTTCTACTCGTGATTCCTGTTTCTTATTAGTAGTCTCCTTTACGCCTACTTCTATTACAGTTGTGAGGCTCTGTTTTTTCATTTTACTTATTTGACTTTGAGTCATAAATGGTGATATCATGATAGCGTTATTTAAGTAAGACTTAAAAGTAGATGTGATCTGTCATAAGTGCTGCTGATTGGTAATGCAGGCTTTGAATCATTTATCACGGTTTTAGGTGTTAGCTACTAGTACTCTAGTAGTGGTTAGGAATTAATCTGAGACTTCCTCAGATGTTCCTGAGTTCCTCAGATGTCAGAGTTTGACTAGAGGTACCGGTTATTGCAGGTCTTCATGCAAATAAGTTCAGAACTAATAAAGTACGGCCAGATGTCTGACCATACTTGTAATCTAGAGATGCCCTTCATAACAAATCATCAAGAAAGATATTTTATTTAGTTTTTATACCAAAGTATTCTTTAAGGGGGTTCCAATAGTAATCTATCCATCCCTGACGATATGATTCTGATTGATGAGAAGGAACATTAGAATGTACCATAATGACTTCTGTACCCTCATCCATAGCTTTGAATAATAACTCCAAGGTAGAAGGCGGGTAGCCTTCAGGCCATTCGGTTGTCTTCCACTCTTGGAGGATTCGTCTAGCCCTGTCTAACTCTAGGATTTTTCCTATGATATATCCATCCCATGCGCTGAATTCTCCACCAGCTATAGGATCACATTTAGCCTCTGCTCCAGTAAATTCAGAGTGTTTTTTTGGATTTATGTAGGCATCATATATTTGAACTGGTTTCACACCAGGAAAAAATACCGTTTGGTTAATCGTTGTAGTAGCTGCATTCAATAACCTTGCATCTGACTAGTATTAATATCGTATATATAATTTCGTAGTATGTATAGACAATATAATTAGAGTTCCAGTATGATCTCCTGCTTATCTATACGATATCCTATTCTGTTCACAACTGAAAGATCCATTCAACTTCTAAACAGATCGTATCTACCACAACCAAACCTTCTTCCTCCCGTCCTTATCCGACCCAATCATGCGGCGTACGCTAAACTCAATAGCTACCAAGCACCCGGCGGCTAAAGTACTGTCTCAGAAGTAACTAGTAGAGGAGGGTATGACGATCTTTAAATCGTTGTTCCTAGCTTTCTTCATTTATTTTCTTTAAATCATCATTTAAAACCTGAATTATTTTCGGAATTTCCTTTTTTGCACATACAATACAAAACTGCTGCAGGGATAAAGGATATGCAAAATATTTCTCACTAAGACTAATGTTCTTTTTACAGGATACACATCTTTTTATTTTATAGGGATCGGTATTCTTAGTTATCATGTACAAATACAACCGTTATAACTCTATATGTGGTATTGCTTTGGGAGCCTTG
>CAYWRR010000408.1:0-1551 GCA_964460425.1 uncultured Nitrososphaera sp. | reverse complement strand
GGGTGGGATCCTGAAGTCAAATCTGTCCCTGATTCCACCGAACCCGCTAATTACACTAGTTTTTCTAGGTCCAACTGAAAGAACTAACATAACCGAATATACAAGCGAATCAATATTTGTTAAAGCAGCAAAATATCAAAGGTTGTCTACTTTGTTGGAATAGTAATAGGAATAGGACTTTGGTCTACTTATGCCTCTTGTTAAGCACTGTCTGTGCTGACGTATCACATGAATTTTTAGTTTTATTCTATCTCTTGGTTAATGTACCTCAGGGTTTTAGCAATGACGATATTGTCGTTTACAAAGAGCTTAAGACTCTGTTAGCATTTTTGAAATGGAACTAATTACCACAAAATTTTAGTCACACTTTTTCTGAGAGTATGCATGAGTAGCAGGAATGCCAAGATTCTTGCATTTGGACTTATGGCAGCCTTGTCAGTTTTTGCAGGCTTTGGCTTCTCATTACCACTACAACAACAAGCACTAGCAACACCTGATACAACCATTATTACCATTTCTGATGATGCTAATGGCGGAGATTGCAGAGATGAAGGCGGAAACTGGAATCCTAATAGAAAGTAAATCTTCTTAGAAATGACATTGATGGACGTATAGAAATTGTAAGTAATGATATAACCCTCAATTGTGCCAATCGTGCCATAACAGAGGAGAGCAGGGATGAAGGCAAACTGCTATCTGGTGTGAGTGGAGTCACAGTTAGGAATTGAAATGTTAGTAGTTTTGGATTTGGGATTTTCTTATCAGATGCTGCAAGCAACAACCTTATCATGGGAAATACTGCTACTGGAAATACTAACAGAATTTCTGCACAAGAAGATACGGATAATAATATCATTCGTGGAAATAGAGCTAGCAATAACCAAGTCATTGGAATTTTCATCCGTGATAGTGATAACAACATAATAGAGAGCAACAGAGCAAATGATAATGGCTTTCAAGGAATTCGCTTGCGTGACTCATCCAACAACAACATCGTGAGATTCAATACAGCTAGGGGCAACGCCCAGGATGGATTTGCTGTCTTGCAATCATCTATTAACAATGAATTTGTAGAAAACGAGTCTAGAAATAATGCGGGTTATGGATTCTTCGATGAAACTGAAGATTCTGGCACTGCTGGGACAGCTAATACATATACTGACAACACATGTTCAGATAATAGTTCGGGAGGCTCTAGCCCAACTGGACTATGTAGTCCCCAACCATGATCTTTATCTGCTTTATTAGTTATTCAGGGAATAAAACTTGTAATCAAGGCACAACTATGGATCTACTAGCTAATGATAACCTCCTGCTCGCAAGACAGATTTATCTCTGCCTTCTTTTTTTATCTGAGGTCCCATATCTTATCCAGCCAGAATCTAGAACTGTCATTTCAATAGTGCTTACAACCTATTGTAGATATTTCTCATGTGGAAGTACTCAAGGTTTCACATGTACCTGAGACAGAATTAATTTTCAGAGTTCAAGTCAAATATCGTAATAGTGTCTGATCTGACGTGATCTTCTTGTTCCCTTCCCTTCTTTGAT
>CAYWRR010000407.1:0-1561 GCA_964460425.1 uncultured Nitrososphaera sp. | reverse complement strand
TCCCAAATCTGATGCTCGCAGCAAAATAAACGGAAAATTAAAGGCTCCAATATCAAATATACCTGTAATAACTAAGAGAAGAACAAAAGATCTATTGTATCTTATCACTCTGTTAATATTTGAAAGCATAGTAGTTCGAGGAGAAGATCTCTTTACCACTACCTCTTTTACGAAAAATACCAGAATTAGAACTGCTATGGCACCAGGTATCAATGAGAGTAAAAAGATTCCTCTTATGTCAACTACCTGCAAAAGTGCAAAAGCTGCAATAGCTCCAACTATTGCCCCAAGCTGGTCTATCGTCCTGTGTACTCCAAAGGCTCTGCCTACCAGTGATTCTGATACAGAATCTGCAATTAGAGCGTCCCTTGGAGCCGTCCTGATACCCTTTCCCATTTTGTCACCAAATCTAACTACAAAAGCATCAATCCAATTAGAAGAAGCTGCAAAGAAGGGTTTTGTTGCAGTGGAAAGACCGTAGCCAGCAATAACGAAAACCTTTCTTTTTCCTACTTTATCAGATAAAGAACCAGAAACCATCCTAAACGCATAGCTTGTAAGCTCTGAAGAGCCCTCAATTACCCCAAGCAATGCTCGTGAAGCGCCAAGGGTGTTAACAATAAAGAATGGAAGGACACCTAAGACCATCTCTATAGAAAAATCTGTAAAAAAGCTGACTAGACCAAGTGCAGTAACATTACGCATTCCAGCTTCACCAACGCCACCACCAGCTCCTGTCTTGATATATGCGTCTGTCTTAATTTTCAGGCCATCATCCTCGCCAGAGGAAGCCAAATCTGGATTGCCTTAGCGAAGGGATTGAAACAAGTATAAAGTTGTTGCTGGTGCTATTTTGCCGCTACGAGAGTTGAAGTTGTCAGAATTCTAATCTAATGGCAAGGAAATCCTGCAGCATGTCTCATGTCATGGTAGAGTTCATGCATCTACAAATCTTCGTATGCTTGCTCACCTTGTGCTACGCCGAAGAGGTGCCCTTGGTCAAATCCAACCTGAACATTCCAATAGTAGGACTCCAAGCAGCAAACCCACAACTATCCTTGACACCTCGGTTGTTTGTATTGTTATTTTATAGGAGTTGTAAATGGATGACATTTTTGATCCCATTTTATTGCTATAAGGGGTTGGATAGTTAATCCAATCTAATCTTTATGTTTGCAGCACTGCGGCAACTGCGCCTCAGGCCTCAACTAAGGGATAAGCTAAACTAGCTCTATTCTCCTCGTCTGCAACCCTTTATTTTTCTTCTTATTCTCTTACCTTCTTCTAGTAATCGGAATATGATGAAGAAGTAACTTAAGTACCTATTATTGTCAACAACTGCATCTGCCATACTATATATTGAAATGCAGCATTTACATTTGCAGGATCAGAGCGTTATCATAAATACAGGAGGGAGCATATATGATGCAGAGAGACGAGCACATGAGCCAATTCTAACTCGACTAGAATATGATAGACTGCGGGATAGTCACATTACTGTTCAAGACTTAGAGCCTATCCCAATAATATCCTCCTATAGACAATCATGCAACAGGCTAGT
>CAYWRR010000406.1:0-1568 GCA_964460425.1 uncultured Nitrososphaera sp. | reverse complement strand
GGATGATGAAGTTTCTCGCATAACGATGTACAGCAGAAATTACAACTAATAGAAGGCTAAAACTGAGTATGAAGGTCACCAGTAGTTCAGTTTCAACCATAAGATTTCCGATTAGTCTAGATAGTATCGAAACTATATCCTTTTGGACTACGACTGGTCAGCCAGAAGTCAGTAGTTGTTATGTGTTCAGTCTTAGGGAAATACCAAATTCTAAAGCTTCCGCTTCACCATAGGAATAAGGAAAGACATTTAATGTCGGATCTTTTGATATTGTTAGCGTGACAGACTCAGTTCCTGAAAGACAACGCGCTGCTGTATTTGCTGGAGGAGGTTCTCTGGGTGCATATGAAGCAGGTGCCTACAAGGCATTATATGAAGGTGTAACAAGAAGAGATAAAGCTCAAGGAATAAAGGATAAGCCAATATTCGATATCATTGCCGGAACTTCCATAGGTGCTATGAATGCTGCTGTTCTGGTTAGCTATGTAGTAGAGAATAAAACTTATGAAGGGTCCGCTCAGAGACTTGCTGACTTCTGGGAATATTTAAGCACAGATTCGATTATCGAATCAAATCCATTTTTCAAATATTGGTGGGATTACTGGCGCTTAAGTAACAAAGATTTTGCAACAGGTGAGGCTGCAAGACGATTTTATTCAGCTAAGGAGTTTGCAATGTGCGGAGTACCTAATGTTTTTTATCCCTTTCTGCCGTATGCCGACAAGAGGTTTCTTCATCCAATCAACACGTGGTTCCAATACAGCAACGAACCACTAAAACGCAGTCTGGAACGATTTGTGAGATTTCCTATAGCTACAGGTTATGATGATAATCAGCCGAGGCTAATACTGACTGCAGTTGATGTGGCTAGTGGTTTACCGGTGACATTTGATAGCTATGTGAAAGAAGATGGTCATAGAAAAACTGAATATGGAAGATATATCAGTCAAGATGGTAAGGACATCGGTTTTGAGCATGTAATAAGATACGATGATGGAATTACAGCAGATCAGGTGATGGCAAGTGGATCACTTCCTATCAACTTTGATTATACGAAGATAGAGGTTGAAAGCTATAACTACGACCTCTCCAGTAGAAAAGATACTCATAGTGGTAATGGTCCCACCGACATCGGTGATACTTATGATGCATATGCTTACACAAAGGCACCTCGATACTTTTGGGACGGAGGACTTATGACTAATACCCCATTAATGCAGTTGGTGCTGCTGCACAGATATTTCTGGTACCGTGTTAAAGGGGTAAGAGATAACGTTCCTGGGCTTGTAGTAGCTATAGTTAATCTTCACCCTGCAGCTCAGCCAGAAATCCCAAGTGACTATGATGGCGCACTAAACAGGAGAAGTGATATAAGCTTCTCTGATCGTTCTCGCCAAGAAGAATCTATCCTGATACTTATATCTGAATATATTGGACTGATAAGATCTTTGATTTCTCTAGCCAAAGAGGGTGGAGTGAAAGAAGAGCGTATCAATAATCTCCTCGACCAAAGACCTAGATTCCGTGGTCTGCTTTATCAGCCCAAAAAACTTAGGGAGGCAATAGAG
>CAYWRR010000405.1:0-1605 GCA_964460425.1 uncultured Nitrososphaera sp. | reverse complement strand
AAAATATCGCAAAAGAAAGCGTCACCAAAAGAAACAATGATACCATTGCTGTATAGTTACTATATCGTCTTTTCTAGCCCTTAGAATTCAATTTTACAAGAGGTCTTCAATTACCATTTGGTATAAGTTGTCATAGATTCATTATACTCTTAACATCGGAATATCTTCCTATCTTTCCTCCCAATTTTCAATAATTGCTTTTTAATTCCCGCTTTTCATCATTTCTATTATCTTCTTTTGATGTTGCTAATGATGCCAGCGCTTCTTATCTTAGTTTCTAACTCCATAAGCCGCTCTGATAATGCTGCTAGCGCATCATTATTCAATTCGTCGCGCTGGCGCAATAGCTGTAACTCTCTATCTTTTTCAGTCAGCTTAGTATTGATCATTTCTTCTGTCTCTTTAGTAGTGGCTGCTAACACTTCTACTTGCATTTTTAGCCTATTTTCATTACTTATTGTTAAAGCATCTACTGCTTTTAGGTACTCTTCTAGAAGGTCTTTTTCAGTAGGCCTGTAATATGAGTCGCTTATTCCCACAGAATGACCCATTAGAAGTTCAGTAACGATGGGTTTGACGCCAGCATTTTCACAGTGGGTTTTGAACCACTTTCTAAAGCCATGAACTGTAAATTCATGACGCCGCTTAGGCGAAGTCCTAAAGCCGCATTCATAAAACAATCTATTGTAGTACGCCCCAATCATGGCACCAGTCATTCTTTTTGGTTCTTCCGGCTTTCCTCCATCATAAGTTAGGTATGCAGTTACAAGCGGGTCAAACTTGTCTCTGAAAAGCGGAGAGCCGTCCGATATTGTTTCGCCGTGTTCGCTTCGCCAGTCAAGATAGCTCTGCAGAGCTTCGTATGCTTCAGGAGTTACGAATGTGACATATTCCTCTCCAACATCACCTTCATATACAGTCAGCCTGCCCATTGTCCTTGGTCGTCTTTCCACATCGTGCTCATGTGCATTGATTCTTATAGGTTTGAGATTTCTGACTGTAAGGTTTTCAATAGCTCCTTCTCTGATACCAGAAGAGCATAACACAAGTGTAAGCGCTTTTCCTCTGACATCAGAATGCTCTATAATCTTGTGGATTTCCTCCATGGAAGGGATTCTATCCAGTGCAAACCTCCTCGGACTTGGCAAGAGCCTCTTAATCTTTTTCCAGTTCAGACCAATAGCATCGTTCATCTCTAGCAGGAGCTTTATCGGTTTGAGTTTGTTGCTTATAGTAGAGGAGGCGATGCTTCCTTGCTCCAATCTATGCTTTTCCTTTAAGACAAAATCGATAATCATTTTCTCAACTGCAGCAGGGTTTGTCTTTGCCAATCCTACAAATTCGTCGCAGCTCATCCCTACGTCGCTAAGGAACGCAATTAGACGTCTCTCATAAGGATCCAGAGTATACTTGCTTCTTACAGCCGCTCTGAAAATTGTGATGCATTCTCCGTCAAGAATGGAGCGATTGACAACATTTGCCATGTGTGCTTAGTTTATATAGAAACCTCATGCTAATAAACATTGAGTCCATTTTTTGAACGATTTTTTAGCGGGCCCAGAGGGACTCGAACCCTCGACCAACTGCTCCGCAGGCAGCCATTCT
>CAYWRR010000404.1:0-1622 GCA_964460425.1 uncultured Nitrososphaera sp. | reverse complement strand
AGGTCAAATCCTCTTTTTCCTAGTTCTTGAAATCCATACTGTCTCGATAAGAAGATTCCTTTTCTTCTCCTGCTTTCTTCTAACTTTTCATCTCTGTTAATCCAAGGATGAAGTGCTTTTGAGTTAACTACAAGAGGTGATGTTTATCTACAAAAGTTGCAAGTTTTACAAGTTTTGTCGACATTTTTGTTGACAAAGGGTAGGATATGGCATTGGCATTTCTGACTGGTTTGTCCGACAACTACTCAAAACTAGCTCAATTCAATACCGTAGTTAGATAGAGTGATAAAAATGGACCTGGTGGCGGTTGAACCCACGACCTCAACAGTACATATAGAGTCAGGGCTTAGTATTTTGATAGCTCCTAGTCATCTTTGAAATTTCAAAAATGCTATCAAATGTTAGCCACGATTCATGAACGGGCATAGCTTTCTATTCTTACCCCTCATGAGGGTAAGCATGATCTTCTAGTCCATCTTTCTTATGCACATACACCTCTCTATTTTGTTATTCATGCAGCTCACTATTTTTCCCCTTTTTTCAATTTATGCTTTGCTTTTTCTGTTGTTTCTCTTACTGCTTCTTTGGTCTTTTCCGCTGCAACCCGAGCACGCTCCTTTGCTGTTTCAGATGCCTTTGAAATTGCAGCTACTGTCTCAGGAGCTGCCTGTCTTGCCTCTTCGGATATCGCGTTCACAGTCTCTGCTGTTTCTACTGCAGTCCTTGCAGTCTCGTCAACAGCAGTAGCAGTATCCCTAACAATACCACGTTCTTTCAACTCTCTTGCTGTATCGCTGATCTCCCTTGATGTATCACGTGCTGCCATTGTTGCCTCCCTTACTGCATCTGTTAATTCTTCTATGGCACCACTCTTGCGGACAACCTTGACAGTCTCCCTCATCCTAGCTGACTCTTCCCTTATTCTCCTGGCTATATCCTTTATATTTTGAGCGACCTGCTCTGCGCTCATTGTTGTTGGTGCCTTTGTGCTATTGTCTGCTGAAGAAAGATTATCCATATATTAATGGTAACAAGCTTTACTTAAAAAGATAATGACGGTTTCTACATTTTTGTAATTTCAGGCTCGTTAGATAAGACAAAAGGGTTGATAGAGATTATGCTTGCCCTTTGATAATCCTGAAACCTTCAATCCCCTACTGCTGATAGATTTCGCCCGTTCAAAAGCAGCAGCCTCCACCTCAAAATGATTCCAAAGAACGGGATAACGATAGCTATCAAAAACAATGATTCTTTGACCAATTGGTGATGATACCTTTTCCACGTACGTATTTACCTGTGAAGAAGTGAATATGTTCTAGGTGTCATCTACTACATCATAATTGTCATCATAAACACAACATTGCTAATAATAATAAACAATAACAGCAGTAGTACTAACTTTAGCTAGCGCTTTAAGTTTTTGCTCTGTTTTGGCTTTCATCCCCTTACATGGTTGAATTCTTTGCAATGGAACTATCACCTAGAAATATACCCATTCTTCTGCAGCTATTTGAAGAACTGCGGATAACTAACAAAAGTTGTTCTTTCTCTTGATAAATGTATGATTAAAAACATTTGTTTACATTAGGTTCGTAAGCAACCCATAGCCAATAATAGTCTTG
>CAYWRR010000403.1:0-1624 GCA_964460425.1 uncultured Nitrososphaera sp. | reverse complement strand
GCCGAACCCTACCCGGCCTTTATTCCAAAGTAGAATTATTCCCAGACTCTAATCGCAAAGACCTTCTAGCACATGTGATTGTGAATGGAAGAAAGGACCCAGTTAAAGAAGAGGATTCCCTCTTCGAAGCAATAACTGGGCGCAGAACAAATAGGCTAAAATTTCATGCCCTAGTACCAAAAGAATCTATCATTTCAAAACTGCGATCTATTGTATTTGAACAAGGACAAATAGAAGAGGGAGAAACAACGACAAAAATGGTATGGCTGCATATCGCAGATGAAGGCGAAAAGAATTCTCTTGCTAACCTAATAGCACAAGGCGATCGCATACAACTATCTGACAAAAGATTTAGACGTGAACTTGCTTCTTGGATTCACCCTAACAGGAGTCACAGTAAAGATGGAATGCCAGGTTATGCATTTGGGTTTAGCGACGTTATGTCACATGTGGGCCCTTTTGTTCTTAGAACTTTTGATGTAGGTAAAGGACAGGCAGCAAAAGACCGTCAACTTGCTATAGGTTGTCCTGTCCTCGCCATTCTCGGGACTAGATCAGATGAACCAATGGATTGGCTCAGAGCGGGAACGGCTTTAAGTAGAATGTTACTATTGGCACGTTCTGAAAATATTTGGTCGTCATTTTTGAACCAACCAATCGAAGTTCCTAAATTGCGAACCAAAGTCCTAGATGCAATGGTGGGAGAAACTGGCTTCCCCCAACTCATAATGCGAATGGGTTACGGACAGAGCATAAAACCTACACCCAGGAGATCTGTAGAAGCGGTGTTACAATGACTTACTGCTCAGTCAAAGTAGGCGATCGAGCACAATGGCTGTGCAATGACTGCCCTTGTGATTCAAACTCACGGTTGAATCAAAAGGGTTTTTTACAGATGTTCCTAGGTGAATTAAAGCAACATTGCAATGATTTCGTCTAAAACATGTTAACGCATAACACATCAATAGCGACTATATTATATGAAATAAGATGACGATAGACTTATCATCACTGATAGTTATTATTGTAATTTTACTAATGATAGTGGCATTAGGGTTGGGTATAGCCGGTGTATATACGGTATTTATTGGTAACATGATACTTCAACTATTTGGCTGCTATCTTCACAATTGCCAATCTGAATGTCTTCTGTGATGCTGCAGCATAAAGGCCTTTTACATGTCTTAAGAATTTGTTCAGCTTTGGTGCAACTTTTACATCTGATGGTTTTATTTGTAATCATCTGGATAACATTCTTCAGGTGAACGTCAGCATTCTGCACATCTAAGTCCCATCACATATAGAACTTGTCTTGTCCTATCTATTAAAATCTATTATCTTGTAGATGATGTGGTCCATATTGTGGCATTTGATCTTATTTTGATTCTAACTGTGCTAGGCCTTTCTTTGTTATATTTATTAGTCTAAATGTTTCACTATCTTTTTTTTCTAAGGTATCACTAATACGTTTCAATATCTTGACCAATCCCAATGATTCTAGTTCATTAAGACAATCATTTACTTCTTCAGTTGAAAGATCTTTTGTTTTCTGTGCTACAGTAGTATCAACCACATTTGTACCTACGTCATTATTTCATAATTCACCAATAACTTCCAGAATATC
>CAYWRR010000402.1:0-1633 GCA_964460425.1 uncultured Nitrososphaera sp. | reverse complement strand
AGTCCGTGGAATGTCCTAAAATTCAGACTAACGCTGTGTGATCTAGTTTCCAATGTCATGAGAAAATACGGAATCATTATCTCTTGTATGTGAGGATAAGTATACTGATTCCGTATAATATCCTTAGTTCTCACTTTTTTGAATATTTTGTATCCTAAAACTGGTCTGCAGATTTCCTACTACCTCGATCAAATAGACGTCATAACCCTGTTGTTCCAGAGTAGTAGCAAGAACCAACGGGTCATTTGAATAGTGAAATACCCTGTCATCTTTTAGATATAATTCCATGAAACCTCGCCAATGCGGTTCGCCTACAATAATCGCGTTCTGCTCTGTATTTTCATTTATCTCTGCAATAGCCAGTAGTAGGTTGTCATTATCTTGGATATCGAGTGAATTAAACTGCATTGTTACAGGGGCAAAGTTTGTGATATAATTTCGTAGAGCACCATATAGGATAAATGGACTGTCGTGAGGCATCAATGCATATGCTAGCCCTATCACAGCATATGCCGCAAGTATTGAGCAGGCAACTATCAAAGAAAGATTAGACTTGAGCTTGTTGATAATATGCAAGATGCCATAGCCGGCAAAGACTGAGAGGAAAATACCTGTTAGGATTATCCATCTATCTGCAGCAAGCAGGTTGTTTTCTGGAAAGACTAGCCATGAGAATGACCCTGCAATAGAAGCGAGTAATGGAATTTTAAACAAGCTTTTTTGCGTGCGCAAGAAGCCAATTGTTGCCGGTGCAGCGATTAAACAAGTTACTCCAAGGAAATAGACAAGAAGGTTTCCTTGATTGTAAAAATTAGGTATATTATTTCCCGATGCCCCGGCGGGGATTGTATTAGTAGTGTTGTAATAACTTGCCTGCTGACTTGCAACCATTAACGTAGAGAACAGGCTTATGGCGAGAATAGCAGTTAAAGCTACGTCCTTTCGTTTGGTTATGATCAAATAGACTGCGAGGGACACACACAATAGTGCTCCTATCATTCTGTCTGCTGTGACAGTGATTGCAGTCAATACCAGCGAAATTGAAAGCACTTTCCAGCCTGTGTCCTTTCTACTAAGAAGGGAAAAGACAAACAGCATGGCTGCAAGTGCTAAAACATCTCTGTGGAGATCCCAAAAAGTGCGGAGCATTGCAATCTGAAAAACTGTAAAAGTAGCCAGAAAGAGACTTTGAATTACTCGAAGGTTAAACAGACTCCTTCCAAGGTAAAATAAGGACACACCAAAGACACCAGCCATTGCTACAGCTATAGATGTAACAACTGCCTGTGGTTGGAGTCCGACCACAGTGCTTAAAGAGTAAAGAAACATAACATACAACGGAAATTCGTTAGATATTGCACTCCACTGTTCCTGAAAATTCACAACTTTTGGAATGTAGTAATTTACAACGTCATATCCTATTGGATGAGGGTAGGCAGCAAGCTCTGGTACGGCCCTTAACGATATACATATCACAAAAACTATTACTGCCATTTGTTTTTCGCTTGCAAGAAATGTAAATTTGACAAAGGAAAATGTATGCACAATCAAAACCTAAGGCGGCAACAAGACTTTTCTAAGTTATTGTGTTAATGCTCAGAAAAGAAATGCTTAGAAAGTAATAGGCTGTTGA
>CAYWRR010000401.1:0-1675 GCA_964460425.1 uncultured Nitrososphaera sp. | reverse complement strand
TTTTTTATCTGGCCTACCTTGTTTTTGTCCGCAATCTATAGTACTCAGTGAGCATAAATGTGAGAAGGGAATGTTGAATACCATGGCAGAAAAGATGCAGGCAATGGTTCTCACAAAGCTTGCACCGATAGAGACCCACCCACTCAAACTTATGTCAATTGAGAAGCCAGCAATAAAGGAAAGAACTGAACTTTTCCTTGAGATAGAGGCGTGCGGCGTATGCCGTTCAAACCTGCACCTTATTGAAGGTGACTGGAAAAAGTATGGTACGCCTTCAAGCCTGCCAGTAGTACCGGGCCACGAAGTTGTGGGTATTGTTAAAAAGATAGGAGATGGTGTAAAAAAGGTTAAAGTAGGTGACAGGGTTGGAATCCAGCCACTTTTTAGCTCCTGCCTGCAGTGCGAGTATTGTATGTCAAGCCGAGAGAACTTGTGTGAAAGCGCTGAGATAACTGGCGAGACTGTGCAGGGAGGCTATGCGGAATATATCTCTGCATTGGAAGAATTTGTGACTCCAATCCCAGACAACTTTGACTCGGCACATGCTGCACCACTTTTCTGCCCCGGCATAACCGCATATAAGGCAGTCAAGGCAAGCGAGCCTGCGGCAGGCAAGACAATTGGGATCTTTGGAATAGGCGGCGTGGGCCATTTGGCCATCCAATTAGCCGAGATTTATGGCGCAAGGGTCGTAGCCGTATCAAGAACTAGAAAACATGTCGAATTGTCAAAAAAGCTGGGTGCAGACAATGTCTTTGTCTACCAAGATCCAGATGAGCAGTTGTTGAAGAACCTGACAGACGAAGAGGGTCTGCTTGACAGTGCAATTGTTTTTGCACCATCTGACAAGGTGATAGATGCTGCCATTAAGTCAGTCAAGAAAGGAGGCATTGTTGTTCTAGGTGTACGTGGCAACGTGGCTAACTTTCCCACATTTGAAGAAAAAATAGTAAAGGGAAGCAACATTGGCACTAGAAAAGACATGGCTGATTTAGTCAAGGTTGCAAGTACCCGGGGCTTGCAAGTCATCATAGAAACGCACAGACTGACAGAGGCTAATGAAGTATTACAGAGGCTCAAAAAGTCCGAAGTAGAGGCTCGTGCAGTACTCATCCCATAGATGTTGCACATATATATGTAAAAATTGATGAGTCTACACGCCTTCATACATGTTCTTTGAAGTAATTTTGCTGTAGATCGACAATCTTATTGTGTATCATTTGTTCTAACCACAGCATTGTTGCCCAATGCTTTCTTACTCTCATTCGAAGCTCTGGAAACTTCCTCAAAGCCCAATAATATGCTTCCTTTGCTAGCTCATCAGCTTCTCTATTTTCATCACGCTTTACCCATTCAAATCTTATACTATCGGGGGGAAACTTTGACCGTAGCATAATAGCTCTATCATACATTGAACTCATTCTTGCAGCCCTTGGACTGTAATCTCTGCTCTTCAGTCTTCTCATTATCAATTGACAATCTCCTCTCACTAGAATTTCATAGTCATCATTACCATTTCCGTAGCCGTTTTCTATGAGCCATTCCAAAGCCTTTATTGCACTACCATATTCAGCAGCATTACTATTAGCTTCAGGAGAAAAAGGTTTAACCGAATTGACTAAACCATACCCTCTATGCGATACCGTACACTTCTCTTTTTTCACTACAAAACCAT
>CAYWRR010000400.1:0-1685 GCA_964460425.1 uncultured Nitrososphaera sp. | reverse complement strand
TTGCTTGCCCGAATTTCTATCACGTACTGCGAACCTTTGTGTCTGGACCTCTCTATCGCCAATCACCAGTGTATATCGGATCCATTCCATCTCAGAATCCCTTATTTTTCTTGAGACTGATTCGTCTCTGTCATCAACATCAGTCCTAATTTTGTTATTCTCCGATAGCTCACTAGCTAGTCGAAGGCAATAAACAGCGTGTTGATCTTTATTTACAGGGATGATACGGACCTGGGTAGGCGCAAGCCAAAGAGGAATTGTGGGAACTCCTCCTGAGTTTGCGATCTTGGCAGCCTTTTCCAACAGAGCATAAATTACGCGCTCTACAGCTCCGCTTGGCGAGTTATGCAGGATGATGGGGTTTTTCCTGCCCCCATCCTCATCGACGAATTCGATTTGATACCGACTGGCATTTTCCACGTCTATCTGGTCGGTAGAGAGAGCCGATGCTTTTCCCAGGTTGTCGATGTAGTTGAATTCCCATTTGAAGACGAAATAAAAGAATCTCTCTTTCCAGATTTCTACTAGGACAGGTCTGCCATATCCTGAAGCGAGCTCTTCTACAAAATCCTTATTTTCATTGTAAAAATCTTCAGTAAATCGCATTGCCATTTCTACATCTTCTTGGGTAGAAATTCCTATTTCGTTAATTACTCCAAGTGACAAGTCAAACCTTCTTAATACTTCTTGTTTTGCCTGTTTCATATCCTGGCAAAAAGCATGACAATCAGGCATGCTAAATGCTCTAAGCCTCCTTAGGCCCACTAGCTCGCCACTTTTTTCTCTTCTGAAGCTGTAACGTGTTAGTTCGTAGAGTTTCAAGGGTAGGTTTCTGTACGACATATGAAAATCTTTGGCCATCAAGAACTGCCCAAAGCACGCAGCAAATCTCAGGAATAATTTCTTGCTGTCTGAATTAATGTTATACTGGCGTGCTGGAAATCTATTAAAATAGCTCACCATAGATGGATGTCCAGAGTCATACATTATTGGTGTTTCAACTTCCATAGCTCCATACTCAACTACTTTTTTAGTAACGTACTGCTCAATCAGCGACTTCATCAGCCTTCCTTTAGGGTAATAGCGCATGTTCCCCAAGTCTGACGCAGATTCGTAGTCTGCTATGGCAAGCCGTTTCATGAGCTTCACATGAGGGGGCTCTAGGTCTACGGCTTTTCTTTTCTGTACTTCGTAATCAACGAGTTTCTTTAGGTTATTTTGTTCCTTTCTGAAGTGGTATTCAGATATGGGAATCAGCGTACTTTTATTGCCTTGTCCACCTGGTTGGAGAATATACCATGACGATTCCAGTTTCTCTTCCGCTCTAAGAGCCTTAGATACTTCCTTCCCTTCCTGAGATATCTGACTTTCATTCGCTGACCCTTGTGTAAAAGATGATAGTGATTCATGTGAAGTCTGAAGCGCTCCTATGACATTTCCGTTACCACTACTAATTTCCTTAGAGTTCTCTGCTAGTGGATGTCCCTTCACCTTAATGCTAAACTCCTTTGTCCAGCCAAATGGTGCTCTGCGCACATCCTGTACCGTATTTCTTGCGGTATTCTCAAGCAATCTCAACATCCTATATGCTTTCTTAGGCGGAGCGAGTTTTGAGCTCAGATGAGCATATGGGTATATCAGAATCTTCTCGCTTTTTATGGAATTTAGATATTTTTTAATTTCTG
>CAYWRR010000399.1:0-1693 GCA_964460425.1 uncultured Nitrososphaera sp. | reverse complement strand
GGGTTATCTTAACAGAGCCCTTTAGCTCACATAAAATTTTATATACTAGCTCTATGTCTGGGTAGATAATGGTCTGGCTTAGACGTACAACGCACTACTTATTCATAGTGGTGGTTGCTGTCAACAGCACGCTACTAACTATCAACTCAGGAGACTATATCTTCTACACAGACTGGATGTGGACATCATTTGTAGTATTTTCGATCGCTCAATCTACAATGCTTGTAGTAGGAGCGATATACTATATGCTGTTCACAGGAGTTCCAGGAACTGCCACATATTATGCTACAATCATGACCATCTACACTTGGGTCGCCAAGGGTGCATGGTTTGCGTTGGGCTATCCCTATGACTTCATTGTAGTACCTGTGTGGATACCATCGGCAATGCTGTTGGATCTAACGTATTGGGCTACGAGAAGGAACAAACACGCTGCTATAATCATAGGCGGATCGCTGGTTGGCCTGTCAATGCCGCTATTCAATATGGCCAACTTGCTGCTCATAAGGGATCCACTTGAAGTAGCATTCAAATATCCAAGGCCTACACTGCCAGCATATATGACTCCTATTGAACCTCAGGTCGGCAAATTCTACAATAGTCCTGTCGCTTTGGGTTCAGGCGCAGGAGCAGTGCTGTCGGTTCCAATAGCTGCATTAGGTGCAAAGCTGAACACGTGGACATACCGGTGGATGGCTGCGTGGAGTAAGTGGGACTAAGAAACATAACTGCATCTCTTCTCACCCTCCCTCTTTTCTCTTTCTTTTAAAATTTTAATACAATTATATGTCATCAAGTCTTCATCTTCAAGAATTAAACAATTAACTTTGCTCGAGCTAAAATGAACATTACATCCATTTGAAACTAGATTTGGCACTTTTTGGCACTATATACTACTGAACGATAATATTACAAATCATGTGCAATATAAGATCCCTACATCATTACATGATCATGATCTGTCACATATGAGATCTACAAATACAGTAGAACGACAGCAGCTCATGTTTTGAAGTCTGGACCTGCTACTGGCAAACCTTTGGCTTTTAGATATTCTATCACATTATAATATTGCTCGACTGCTTGTTTTCTGGCTGTTTGGATTTCGTTTGAGTAAACATGGATTGTAGGCATAGCCAGACCTTTAGCAGTCATTTCTATTTTGACACTGTATTGATAAAGTTGGGTTGTTGTTGCTCGCTCATCTAAAAAGAATCACCATTCTGGCTATATAATAGCCGTCGAGACACTAATTATCAGTTTTCTTTGAAGTTCTATTACTACTAATGATATTGGATAGAGGTACACATACTGATTGAGAAGTCATGGCAATATTGGTGGCTATACTGACTCGTACGATTGCCTGTGCATCTCACTTAACTCTGTTTGTCTTTTCACAGTATCAATATCCTTCTTTTCAGTTGCTCTGTGCATTTCCTTTTCTAAATGTTGGCGCCTGTCCTCCTCGCTCGTAAAGATAGCACCACATACAAAGCACTGAAAATCTGCAGTTATCTTCTTTTGAGAATCTTCGTCTACCATATAAAGAAATTAGTCTCTTAAACATTATACAGGTTTCATACACCATCAGAGACATATGACTTCCTGCTATCTATAAAATCGAATAGTGCAATCGCACAGACTTTTATTGTTAATTCAAGGATGATGTTCCCTCTTGATTGTAAGAACAACA
>CAYWRR010000398.1:0-1698 GCA_964460425.1 uncultured Nitrososphaera sp. | reverse complement strand
ATTTTGTTGACGGTACACTTCAATGACTAGCGGTTAACAGGAGAAAAGTCAAGGAAAAAGTAAAGGAAACAATTGGGGCTGGAGAAGGTGTTGGTTGGTATTGCAACATTAGATCAAGAAATCGAAACATATATCTGAACAAAAGAAATAATATCAATAACGATTATTAGTTCCAGCACACCAAACTGCTCCTATATATGCTCAAAGTAGCTGTCATTGGAGCCACGGGCGCAGTGGGCCAAGAGTTCATTACTGCTCTAAATAAACACAAGTGGTTTGAACTGACGCAAGTGGCCGCATCTGAAAGGTCGGCTGGAAAAAAATATGTTGACGCGATCCGTGATCCAAATTCTGGCATTTTGCGCTGGCACAATAGGGAAGAAGTACCGGAGTATATCAAAGACATGGTTGTCAGCAAAGTGGATGACATCAAGCCAGAGAATTTTGACCTTATATTTACTGCACTTGAATCAGATGACGCAAAAATAGTAGAGCCTAAGTTCGCCAAGACTACGCCAGTCATTAGTACTGCTGCTGCATTCCGCTATGAAGCTGATGTACCAATATTGATACCAGGCATCAACGATAATCATGCTGAACTGCTGAATATCCAGAGAAAGAACCGCAGTTGGAAGGGGTTTATTGCACCGCTACCAAACTGCACGACAACTGGCATGGCAATAACATTAAAGCCGATACTTGATAGGTTTGGTATCGACAGAGTATTCATGACCTCTATGCAAGCCATTTCTGGCGCAGGAAGGTCTCCTGGCGTCATCGCGCTTGATATCATGGACAACGTCATCCCTTATATTCCAAAGGAAGAGGAAAAGGTACAGGTTGAGACAAAGAAGATCCTTGGCCATATGAATAACAGCTCGATTGCTCCTGCCCCACTCAAGGTTAGCTGTACTTGCACAAGAGTTCCAGTGCTTGATGGTCACACAGAGTCGGTATTTGTGGAAACCAAGCAGATGTCAGAGGTACAAGATGTAAAGAAAGAAATGGAGAAATTCTCTAAGAATGTGACTATAACTGGTTTGCCAAGCGCGCCAAAGGACTATATCATCGTGCACGACGATCCGACAAGGCCACAGCCAAGAATTGACAGAGAAATAAATGATGGCATGACTACAGTTGTTGGAAGAATCCGCAAGGATACCGCATTCGATAATGGCATCAAGTATATGCTCCTGTCGCATAACGAAAAAATGGGATCGGCAAAAGGCGCAATCCTTCTTGCAGAATTGATAAAGGATCGTAACATGCTCTAATTTCCAAGGACAATCACTACAAATAATGTAAAATACCAATCTGGATAGTAACTCTAGATTATACATTCAGATTGATTACTAAAAATAAAGAATACAAGAATGATGTGACTAGGGCTCCTATGCTTATTATCATGACAGTAGGATGGTTGGGATGACCCCTACCAAATCAGTAATCCTATATTTGTACCAAAATTGAAGTTACAAAGCCTACACTAATTACAAAAACAAACATTCTGATTACTTTTGCAGCAGAAAGATCTACGAAATTTTTTCAGGTGAAGTATAACATAGTAGATTAAACAGATGCAGAGATACTAGATATCATAGCAAGAGGTGCCTTGTATTATAGTTATTCTTCATTATGATAAACTTTATCAACAAAACCTTATACTGAGAAATGTGGAGAGAGGCAGCGAGAATCAAG
>CAYWRR010000397.1:0-1707 GCA_964460425.1 uncultured Nitrososphaera sp. | reverse complement strand
GGAGAACCATCATATGTATCTAAACGAACATCTATTATGCAAAGTTCTCGATTATATATTTTCTCAGATTCTAACAAGGCTCGATCAAATTCATCTTCAGTCTTTGTTACGAAACCTTTACCATAACCTAGTACCTGTGGTATCTTGCTATAGTCCCACGACAGTATATCATTGAATGGTCCATCGATCATGAGACGCTCTGTGCCGTAGCCGCTATTATTTAAGACGATAACGATAGGATTTAAACCGAACCTGACAATAGTCGATACCTCCATACCCGTCATCTGAAAGGCGCCATCGCCCACAATTGCGATAGGTCTGAGTTTTGAATTGGCCAATTGGGCCCCAATAGCTGCTGGAACTGCAAAACCCATCGAAAGATAATATGCTGGGCATAAAAACTCCGTTTGACCATGGATGGTTATATCTAGTGAACCAAATAATGCATCACCAGTATCAGCTATTACTACTGTACTACTGTTAACAGACAAATTTAGCCTCTCAAATAGGTATTTTACCGTTATCTTCTTTCCACTGTGTTTGGCTAGTTCTTCCTTCTTAAGTTCTTGTCTTCGTCTTTTTTCTGATATTACAAAATCAAATGTTCTATTCGAGATCTCCGGTCCTTCATGCTGCTCAATCAATCCATTAACAAAATCCTTCAATTGAACATTATCAAAATTATGATGTTTAATAGATAGTTTTTCTGCAGTTGCATAGATAGTCTCCGACTGTTTGATAGGTGTTGGAGAGATACTAAAATTGACGTCAGTCAATGGGGCACCAAGCAAGATCTTGCAATCACTTGATTCGACATATTCTCTCACAAAGTCATGACCCATTGCTCCCTCATAGACGCCTAAGTAGAACTGGTGACCCTCAGATATTACTGATTTACTTAACACTGTAGATACGACAGGAATTTTCATTTTTTTTATTAAATTCAATAAAGCCTGTTGCAGTCCAAACCTATGAATCTCTACTCCAGCGACAATTACTGGGTTTTTAGACGAATTGATCATTGTTTTTGTCTCTATCAACGCTTCCCTTAAGCTGTCTCTGTCAGATGCGTCAGAGTATTTTTTTATCTGTTGTCGACCTGCTTGATACTCTAAATGTGTGTTCTCTTCCAAGGATACATGTGCAAAAACTCTGTCTCTAGGAAGTTCAATGTACACAGGTCTCTTGCATCGTATTGCTGAGTGTAACACTCTCCTAATATCCTTGGTTGCAGTTTCTGGATCACTTAGTACGACAGAGTCGACAGTTATGTGTTTGAAAATTTCTAACTGTGTATCAAAATCTCGTACTTTATGATGGAGCAAGGGATTTTTCCTGCGCTCCTTTATTCCAGGTGAGCCAGATATTATTATCAGTGGAGATCTCTCGGCAAATGCTTGAGCAGCTGCATTAACAACCTTCAAGCCACCTACGCAATATGTTACACATACAACACCCAATCCTCGAATCCTTGCATATGCATCGGCGGCAAATCCTGCGCCCTGCTCGTCACAGGTATTAATTATCTTGAGCTTGTTTGATCCATTCAAATATTGATAAAATGTTAAGACAAAATCACCTGGAACACCGAATATGTGACGAACACCAAGGTTATACAACTCCTGAACAAGAAAACTACTTACTGTATTTTGCTCCGAGTCAGACAAATCCTAAATGATTAACAGAATAAGGTAATAAATAAGATTG
>CAYWRR010000396.1:0-1716 GCA_964460425.1 uncultured Nitrososphaera sp. | reverse complement strand
GTTGAGTGGTGAGATGATATAGATTACCATATCAAATTACTTTCCAGATGAGTTCTATATTGGCTATTGTTATATATTCCTCTTAAGTTAGAAGCCGCATATCTTGAAAGCCACCTTTGCACCATTTTAGAAATTCCTGCATATTACATCCCAAGGACTACAGCTAAGATATAGGCATAGCACACATTTCTGGCAAAAGAACACCCTGAGTGGTATTGCAGTACTCTAGATTTTCCCTTTCTTGAACAGAAAGATGATAACACCAACTGCGGCAGGTATACCAAATATTACTGCATACGTAAATGTAACCAATGTTACAGGATTTATCAATCTAGATGCTGGTTGTGTTCCTCCTGAAACTTTTGTAACTTCTGCATTTTGTCCGTAATCAGAAGAAGTAGATTCGGGGTTAGGATAAACGATGGTAGTGAACTCACTCCATGATTCTGGGTTGTCGCCTACATTCTCTACCCTCATGGTTATCGGTCCTGGTTTTGAAAACTCGTATTTGTATATACCACTGCCTACATCAGTCAGAGCATAAGTCTTATCAAGCTCTTTGCCATCCTGCATTATAACAAATTCGTAAGGCGTCAGCTGCAGCCGCTCATTTGTTGTGGCGTCAAAAAAGTCAATAAACAAGGTGGTAGTGTTGCCCGTAATAATGGGAATATCCCACTTCATGTCAATATCATACTCGCCATCATTTGAATAAGTGTGAGCTGGCCATATCTCGTATCTATTGCCAGAACTATCAACAGGATAAGCAGGAATATCTTCAGCTGCAATTGGGTTTACTGTTACAACACCTTCCATCCAAGGATGAATTACGCAAAAGTAGGTAAAAGTACCCGGTGTGTGAAATGTATAAGACCATGATTCATCAGGCGCAAAAAGGTCGCTGTCAAAAGCTCCATCCGGCGTACCTTTCTCGTTTGTCTGCGCGCTGGCTATGCCCGCGCCTTGGCCGCTTGTGACACTATGAGGTTCAGTGTCCTCGTTTTTCCAGACTACAGTATCGCCTGACGATACAGTTAATCTCCCTGGATCATACCAGTTAGCTAGATTTTGAAGTGTAAGATCAGGAGTAGGATTTGCCGCGCCGTTTGGTATTGTCACAGTGACTGTTTCAAACAGTTTATTATTCTCCTCTTCTTCTTGCGCCATGGCATGATGTAGAGGCATTAGTAGCAGTATTGAGACAATAATAAGTGCAAGTTCTAACGATAATGCCTTATCCATATGTCTGACAACCTTACAATATGTTTAGTACTCCCTATATCCAATATAACTCTTAGATATGCCTAACGGCTATGTTAAAGGTATCTATAGCTAATTGTGAAATAACTATATGTACAAAAGTTAACAATCTTTTTCTACCCACAAAAGCTTTAGAACATCATCAATTGTGGTCATCAATAGCAATGAACAAAAAATTATACATTCAAATTGACACTTGATCAGTCAGCAAATGAAATTGTCATATGTTAGGACTATGTGGATATAATATGATAGATCGCCTTAATGCAAAAGCATTGGTCTTAAGTAAGTTAACAGAGCCTTCTAATCGTTAATCCAATACAGAAACAATATCAAATTACCAAAATGAATTATGACTCAGTCTAATCTATCTATCTATCTTATGCCACACAAATGATGTCCCGTCTTTGTCTTCAACAGTTGTCACTGCCCAAAAATCATAATTACCTACAAGCC
>CAYWRR010000395.1:0-1736 GCA_964460425.1 uncultured Nitrososphaera sp. | reverse complement strand
TAAAACCCTATACAACTCGCTTGTATCATATTAAACATTTCTCTTACTTCCAATCATGGTTTATGATGCCATGATTATTCTTATCAAAAGAAGTAGATAGGATTTCATTGTGGAAACTAATCTCGCTTATAGCAACTACTGAAGTTCACTACAAAATCTAATACAACTATGAGCATTTCAGAGTGGAGAGGGTGAGTTTTTGAACAGTATATTTCTCTCCTTAGTTGCCCTTTTTAGATACATAGGAACATCTTTTCATCCAAGCTGGCTAGGTGGGAAAATAGAACATGCTGACTGTGTGCTGAGGTCGTGGCTTCAACTCCCACCCGGTCCATCTCTATCAATCTGGGAAAATACGGTATTGAATTGAGCTTGTTTTTGAGTACTTGTCGGATAGAATGTCAATACTCTATACTATTCTTTTCTGTGCGCTTATGTCTTGCTTGGTTATGTAAAAAGCGAAGTGACACTTTCATCAGAAAAGTAATAAATTTTTGCTGGTTTGTATAGTGTGGGTTTACAGAGGATGATAGAGTCAATGAACAAGATTCCTAAGTTGGAACAACAAGGAAACGCGCTTAATTATCCGTGCACATGTGTGTTTTGACACATTTATAGCCATACACCTATATGCTGCTTTTTACATAGCAAAGGAAATGAGAGAGCTGTTATGAACTCTTCTTACATAACAACCACCATAAGAAGAATAACCCTGCCATCTCTGAACAATTCGCAATACAAATAAGCTTAAGAATCACCTAATTGTCTACTTTCTATTCATGTCAGAGTATGAAAAGGTAGTAGATGTCATATTTGGAAGGTGGAGGAGCCAGATATTATATACTGGGGTCAAATTAGGCATATTTGATATTGTAAGCTCCAAACCAATGAGCCAGGTTGAGATAGTGACAGAGTTAGATCTCGATCCTGCACTCTCATATAGACTATTAAGGGCACTTGGCCCCCTCGGTCTATTAAATGAGGATCATGAAGTCATCTGGAAACCTTCCTCATCAATATCATAACACATCCCAGCTGCGCAAACCCAAGGTATGTTGACGCCAGTCTATCATGCCTGATCTGAATCCTTCTGAAACTCTTCATCCATGCAAAGAATCTCTCGATGCTGCTTCTAATCTTAACGTACATTCCATAGTCAAAGAGACGGAGTGTATTCTCTCAGATCTCTTCTTCTTTCTCTTCCTGTTTACTCGTTCCTTGATGCGAGCTGCAATACCCTTACTTGCAAGGTACATCATTACTAATGGTGTATTGTACTTTTGGTGTCAGCATAAACCTGCTTTGGTCTACTTCTAGGTCTTCGGGTACCTTTGATTCTGATATCCTTTAGAAGAGTGATTAACCTTCTGCTTTCGTGTTCGTTACCTGGTCCCAGATCTATTGAGACGGGTAATGATGAGGTGAATGTTACTACACACCGTATATTTTGCTTCCTTTAGTCTTCTTGTTGTGACCATCATAGCCTCTATCTATCTACTGCTGCCTACCCTTTCTTTGCTGGTACTGTACTGCTGTCTATAGCTAGATCATCTACCTTTTTATCAAACCTGAAGCATAGCCTCTTGATACCAGTGAATCCATGATGTTCTTCCAAACACCCTTCTCGCTCCACTTCTTCTTATGACGCTCCCAGACTGTTTTGTGTGAACCATATTTGGATGGCATATGTCCATCATCCACCTGCAGCCTGACATCAACACATACAGTATGCCGTT
>CAYWRR010000394.1:0-1756 GCA_964460425.1 uncultured Nitrososphaera sp. | reverse complement strand
TGAAACTACTACTATTCTAGAGATTAGCATAGGGTAGGTTCCATGGGGCCAGTGGGATTTGAACCCACGACCGCCAGCGCCCCAGGCATATACCTCATTTTCGATGAGATGGTATCCTAGACCAAGCTAGACGATGGCCCCTTCTTATTTATTATATGTCACAAGACCAAAAAAACCTCTTTTAAACGTAATGTAGTCAAGATTATTACATTAATATCTATACAAGATTTCAGAATAACACTTCCATTGAATCCCCAGTGGTCAACCTTTAGGTATTCAAGGGTGGGTGATGAGGTTTCTTGAACTGTAACCTACTTTCCTTAGTGTTTATTTGTAGTATCACGTAGTAGTAACATCACGCCCATTTATCCACAATGAATTCATCGGAATATAAAACAATCTCCATGTACAAACTAAAATCAAGATAATTTACTTAATTTATACATCGATTGTATATCAATATATAATTATGGATAATTTCGATTAAAGTTATGACACTCTATTTTAGAGGAGAGGAGAGTCACACATTCTGTGGTAGTTAAGCTCTTGACAAGATAAATGTGAACTAGGTAGAGCAAACCATTGATTCACATGCTTACTAAGAGTAAGAACGCTGGGAGAATAGCCGTTCCAACCACTAGTGTTATCAACATAAATGGAAATCCAATTCGAAACCACCTGTTAAAGCTGATGTTGTGTCCAAACTTTTCGCTTAGTCCTACTGCAACTACTCCTGCACTAGATCCAATTAGTGTCCCGTTTCCCCCAAGGTCAGCTCCCAATGCTAAAGCCCACCATAAAGGACTAAACTCAAGATGACCAAATGCAGCTGCGATAGTTGGATCAGAATTAACTGATTGAATTACTGGGATCATTGTCGCGGTAAGCGGAATATTATCTACAAAAGCGCTTCCAACACCACCCAGCCACATTATCGTTACAAAAGTAAGCCATGGGTCACCCCCTGTAAACTCAATGGCAACATCTGCTAGTACATTAATCAGACCAGCATTTTCGGCCACTCCTACTATAACAAATAATCCTGCGAAAAAAAACAACGTAGGCCAGTCCACCTCATGAAGTATCTTGTCTATAGGAAACCTTGTTATAACAAGTAGAACTGCTGCTCCTCCCATTGCAACTATCGAAACCTGTATGTGGGTCAATCCTTGCAATGAGAACAAAGCTATCACGCCAACTAGTACAATTAGGGCCATCTTTAGGGTATTTCTATGCTCAATAATTATAGCCGCTTCATCTCGTTGCATCAGTTCTTCTACGCTAGACTGTTTTTCCATTATTTGATCTTCTCTAAGCTCCCCTCTGAAAAAGATCTTTAACAGGAAAAGCGAAAGTAAAAAGATAATTGCTATCGGCAGGCCCATATGAATTACAAATGAAGTAAAGTCTATGTTAGCAGCAGAACCAATTAAAATATTTGGTGGATCTCCAATAAGCGTAGCCGCACCTCCAATATTTGATACTAGCACCTGCCCTAAAATGAAAGGAATAGCAGGTACCTTGAGAGTTCTTGTTATAGATAACGTTACTGGAACCATTAACAGAATCGTTGTAACATTATCTATGAACATAGAGGTTACTGCAGTGAAGGAACATAACAGCAACATCAGTTTCCAAAGATTCCCCTTACTTATCTTTCCAGCTTTTATCCCAACCCAGTAAAAAATGCCTGTCTCACCTAGTATTGCAACAATGATCATCATTCCTAGTAAAAGTCCTATTGTATTGAAGTCAA
>CAYWRR010000393.1:0-1771 GCA_964460425.1 uncultured Nitrososphaera sp. | reverse complement strand
GTTTCACCAGTTCCTAAGAACAAATGGTCAGAGAAAAAAAGGAATCATGAGGAGTATATGAAAGAGTTTCGAGATGAAACGTGGTCTTTGAAGTTTGGTGGTGAGCACTCCAAAACCAAGGAAAAGGCGCTCTCAAATTCACTTAATCTACCATACTTCGGAAAGACCCAGGGCTCAAAGGGCTTGTGGGCCAGAGAAACAACACATCCTGAATACGACTTTGCTAAGGTAAGAGTTTTCAACGAGTTTCCAGGTAATGGAGAAAAGATCACAGGGCTAAAAGGCATCCGTTACAATATCAATAACAATAAGGGAGTTCACTATGAAATGTGGTTTGATTCCGATCCGTTGGATGCCCAAGGGAAACCGAAAAACAATTGGGTAAAGGCATGGGAGTACGAAGACAAATCCAACAAGGCACATACCTTCGGGATCAGAGACGTAACGCTCAGGGTTGACATGGCAGAACGTGTAGATATCTTCTACTTTGATGTGAGGAGTATAAAAGTAATCCCCAGCGGTGGAAGCGGGGGGATATCCCAGAACTAGTTCAATGGACGCCTGGGTCATGTAATAATAGACATTCAAGAATAATATCAAAAGACTGCCCAGTTCCAGATTCCAGATTTGCGGTATTTCCACCTTGGACGGATATTGCTAGATGACAGCACTCCCGATCTCGGGTAAAGGCTATGCGCTGAAAAAATGGGTAATATGCACTGAATCAGACAGACTATCTTTGGAAGCCAAACGTTGAAGTCAGTAGGGACGTGGGTCATTACTTCTTGGTTGATATAGTAAACGCTTTACATATACCTATAAGGTAGGCGACTACGTTGATGATGGTAATATGACTAGGGAGACATGTGATAACTATGCATTGTAAAACTAGCTATAAGGATGCACAGTATTGTCCTATCAAAGGTAGCATGGTGGTCTGGGCTGCTGAGTTTATATTGCAATATACGCTCGTCTAAGAACCAGAACCTTTACCAAAAATCTATCAGAGAAGGAGGTTTAAGAAATGCCTAGTGGGTCCGTCCAGTCCATTGTATTAGAACCATTGAGTGAAAAATGGTCTAGCTAAATTATATAGATCGGACCAGAATAGATTTCTCGCTAATAATGGTTCTGCTAAATTCTTTGGATAGGAGAAATATACATAAATGTCTGTCCATATAATGCATAGTATCACCGATGAGTTGGCCTATAATTGACAGATCAAAAGCCTTTATCCCTTTAATTCTGTCATTTGCTGTTGTTTGGGCAATCTTCGAAATAGCTCCTACCTATTTTGCGGTAGGGCAGATTACCCCTGAGCCAAGAGCAGATGTAGGCCTTGAATCACCACCACCTGATGCCGCTACTGAACCAATAGAAAACGCAAGCGAGGCTGTAAAAACACCACCACCTGATGAAATGACTGAGGTGGGAGGAACACCACTAGCTAATGCCACAACAGAAACCCCTTTAGCAACGACCACTACTTCAACTTCAACTTTCTCGCATACTGAGGGAGGATCCCATATTTTTACAACAATAACAAACACTACTACAGTTACACCGATCCAGCGCTAGGCAGCTTAATAATTAACTAGTAAATTAGGCTGTTAAGGATTATTACATCCTAGCTGCTTTGCTCCGGAAGAGATGAACAGACTCAAGAAAGCAAATCAGTAGGTTTTTTGGATGAGCTTGTATATAGTTATGCGAAGAATTGAATATCTATGGTACGCTTGACGATCTCAACTGGTAAGATACAGATAGAACC
>CAYWRR010000392.1:0-1800 GCA_964460425.1 uncultured Nitrososphaera sp. | reverse complement strand
GTTGAGTGGTGAGATGAGATAGACTAGTGTATCAAATTACTTTCCAGATGAGTTCCCTGGGAGCGGGTTTTTCTACTTTTTTTAGTTCAAGAGCTTCTAATGGTCCATATTTTGAGCATACAATTGCTTTCATTCGTGTGTCCTTCCCCGAAGACTCTCGGTACTGGGTCTATTAGAACTTGTTAAAAGAAGTCCTCACGCTATGTATGTAATCTATGCACAGGCAAAATGCAGCATCGCGATATAGTTCTCCTCTTTCTTCTCCCATCGAATTAGCAATAGTCTGAACCTGTTCATCTAGGAATGAGTTCTCCACTACTCATCTTCTGGCCCGGTATCCTGGTATCCTCTCTTTCTTGTCATTGATCTCCTCTATTCTTGACCTGACTTGGGCGGTATAACTGTACTCTTTAAGCAATTCATGTACTTCTGGAAAATCATGCGCCTTGTCCATGCACATATGTTGGGGATTCTCTTTCGTCGAGGCAGGTCTTTCTATGACTATACTCCGCAATGTTGGCTTGGTGAGCTTCATGTCGTGCCTGTTGGCTCCATCAACTATCAAGCCAAGGGTAAGCCTTCCACTTCAACCAGTAGGCTCCGTTCAGTACCGGATTTAGCCCTGTCTGTTGGATTTGGACCCGTACTTTTTCCCCGAGAGGCGCATTTGTCATCACGCCGTCCATGGCCTGCCATTCCCAATTGATTCCCTTCTTTCTGTTGTATTGCAGCAATCTGTCAACCCACATACGCCGAAATACGTCAGACTGCTATTACCCCTGAAATCTGTCATACACGGAGGTTGATGTACGCATACTACTAGCAAGTGCGTTGCACTGACAGCCAGTGCGTAGAATGTAAAAGATAGCACTCATCGCCTTTCTGTCATTCATCCTTGGACGGTCTGCCTTCTTCTTCTTCTTTTTCTTGGCTAGTGACAGTTATGGTACTTTCCATTACCACAACAAATCCGGTACCTCGGACAGACAGTCAACCCCAATAATTTCTGATATCAAGCTGCTCTACACATGGTATTGCATCCACAGTTAGCTTTACTGTCCAAATACGTTATTCCAACTACTCAACTAACCTGGACTACTTTCCGAATAGATTCTTAGAATATATCTACAAGAAGCAACACAACAAAAAAGCTGTCGAAGATTGCTTACACTTAATATGGAAGTAGAAGAGCTTAAAGACTCTGTTCATCATGAAGGGTACTTATGCTATAGCTGTGTATATTTTGTCAAAGCTCACCATTGCGCTATTGTAACAGATGAAGGCATATGGTATACTGGGAAGCTCATTGGGAGTTATATCTACTCATGGATTATGTTGGAGTATGCCAAATAAGAAAGGGATAGATGGGTGATCCTTCTAATGGATGGGCTGCCAGTTCTTCATGCGAAGCATGTAACAGGTTCTTTGTATCAAGAGGAGAACTCAGACAGCATACAATAGACAATCATAGCAAAAAACATAAGAGAAAACAAAATGATGTATCTAAAGATACTGCTGCCTTTCGATTAAGACTGTAAACACTGATACTATTGATGCAAGCGCCTAGATTATTAAGATTAGTTAGGAACAGATACAATCTTATAGACACTAAGCCTGTCCAAGACTTCTCGACATTAAGTTAAACCTATCTTCAGCTTTTACAGGCTTATTCACCATATAGATATCGTACCTTGAGGCAAAACGATGGTCATTTGTCATTTTCAAGCTTCCTGCGATCTAATGTATTATGTGAATTTCAATAGTATTCAGATAAGCTTAGTTCATCCTACATTTCAGACA
>CAYWRR010000391.1:0-1852 GCA_964460425.1 uncultured Nitrososphaera sp. | reverse complement strand
TACAATTGGCCTGTTGTATGATTGTCTATAGGAGGATATTATTGGGATAGGCTCTAAGCTACTGCATTTCACAAGTCGAACAGATGATGGTCAAGGTGCAAGTATTGCAAAAGGTAATAGAAGATTCCTTAACCAATCACCCCGTGTATCTTGTCATACTTCATGGTTATGCCTTGTTTTGCCCTTGCTTCCAAGGCTTATTTAACCCTGACAAGCCGCCGTCTCCAATGTTTGGATTGTGCTGGACGCGTAGTAAGTTTCTGTAATGACGTATTACTTTATGTCGTCGGTCTTTTGCCGTCTCTAAGAACGTCTTGGACAAGGCTCTGAACAAGCTCTGCTGTTTTCCTGCACATCTTCTCCAAGTCCTGCATCTCTGTAGGACTATCACTCATGGTGTGGCTACTAACTGCTATTGCGGGGCGTTCTTGCGAGTTATCCTAGTGTTTGACTATCTCCCATCTTCAAAACAATTTTACTCAATCGTTAGATGATATGTTACATCTACTGTCAAACCCGGACCCTGACCACCAAACTCGATTGTATGCTCACCCGCTGGCAAAGACTCTACAATAGCCCAATATCCATCAGACATGCCTATGTAGGGACCAGAGGGCAATCCCGGAAAAACGATGTTATCTTCCGGTAGCTCTATTGGAAATGGGTTGGACTGTACTCTAAAGTCTCCTAGACCCTCAATTGACTCACCATCGATAGTAAGGAACAAGCTTGATACATCAAATTGGTCGACAAAGCTTTCAACCTGTTCTTCGCAACTATCTGGCCCTCTTGGTGGATCGAACTGGCCAGGAAACACCAAACCACCAGGTAAATCAAAACAGAGGCCATTTAATATTGGAAAGAGGATCTCTTGTCCTTCAGATATAGTACATTCTCGCTCAGCCGAACCACTCAACGTACCTACCAAGAAGAATTCATCTCCCATGTCGCCCTCCTGACAGTTTTCACCTGTTGGATCCAGAAGGGGGTTATCATCAGTGGGTATAGAGAGTACCCATTGCCACCATTGAGAAGTTAGCTGTCTGGGTGGTACTTCAACTGAAAAGTCTTCTTGTTCTTGTTCTTCTTCTACTTCTACTTCTTCTTCTTCAACTGCTATGTCTTCTTGTTCTTCTTGCTCCTGTTGTGCATTTGCTACGGTTACTGATGAAAGGAATGGTGCCATAATTAGTATCGCTGCTATGGATAAAGCTGATATTCCTAATGTTATTTTTTTAGAAGTTGTTATCATATCCTAAACATCTTCGAATATGTTATTCTTAAGAGTTTTGTGGTAATTTACCAATTAACCTATTAGGAATATTCTTACAATATATAAATTTTTATCTAATGAGGTAATTTTCATAAAAAATTTCTTAGGTATCTTCTGGAATAAGGCGATTGCAACTCCTTTCTTTTAACATGAGTTGCACAAGAATATAGAAAAGAAAGGGAAAATGTACATAGAAGACACAGAAAAGGCCAGTTACAAAAAAGAGATTGAAACGCTTAGAGTGGTATTGCGTCATCCGTCCATCGCTACAATGATGAATAGAATGTCAAATGAATCTCACAATAGAAAGCGTACCTTTTCATTCCTTTGGCAGACGCATTTCTAATCGTAGAGGACTATTGTTACTGTCCTCCTCCCACATGCAGACGGCGCTTGAATAAGAAATTTGCATAGTCATAGTATCTTATGTTGTATAAGGGGAGTTTCATCTGGCAGAGGAGTAGGTACGATCGACCTCTGGTATACTACAAGAAAAGTTGTCGCAACAACAGTAGTCAATTCTGATGTTGTCAATGATGTTGTAGATAGAATGAAAAAAGCTCTTGGCGGAGGAAGTGG
>CAYWRR010000390.1:0-1879 GCA_964460425.1 uncultured Nitrososphaera sp. | reverse complement strand
TCTCTTCAATTATCTGATGTCATCCTCTCAGAGTTGTATGAAGAATTCATAACAGCAGAGTCGATTACGGTAGTATTATCCACTATGTCAATGCCTATTGGTCGCATCCAAAGGACTGCCCATGTGTTTTGCAAAGCTTCCACTGGAGAGTAAGAAACAATCATAGGTGTATGATTAACTATTTCTTCTATGGAACCAGACTTTCCATTAATTGCATCCTGAAAACTTGCTAGCCCACTAAACGATTCTGAGCTAAGAGCTAAGCTTTTGTCAGAATCAGCAATTTTGGTTCCATTACTATCAACGTAGACTGCTCGTTCATTATTATCAGTTAGATTCAGCGATTGAAGTTCCTTATTTAATAGACTAAAATCCATGCCGCCTGCCCATATACCTAGTAGCGACTGGTTAGTCGGAGAGTATAGCGGAACAGCTATAAGGACTTCTGATCGATTGGAAGATGCAGATTTAATTACGTTACCGATGTAAGTGCTATTCGTATCTACAGCACCTCTATAGTAGTCCCGAAAGCTAAGGTTATTACTTGTAAGATTCTGTTGCCTAGAATACGGCTGTTCTAAATATACATCTCCATTAGGCATGAGAAAAACAATTACTTGAATGTCGTCATAGTTTGATATCATATCCTGTGCAACTTTCCTTTTTTCAAGGTCTGCATCCTCTGGTATACCGTGCAGTAATTGAGTCGAACTCAGCAAACTAGCATTCGGAGTACTCCTTACATCCGATAGATTGCCAGTGATCTCTAAAATTGCCGCTACATCTTTGAGTCTTTTTTCTAGACTATTTGCCAAAATCTGTACCTTCAAAATGTCATCATTATCTGCGTTATCAGTTTGAGACATTCCAGTTTGGTTGGAACCGTCGCTGCTTGATGCAGAAAGAGTAATATTCTCTGGAATTGAGGCGTACAGTGACAACGTTGCGATAACACCAATCACGCCGATGAGGAGCCTATCTCTATCCACATTATTTCGATCATAATGCTCATTATTATGTAATATTTCCGTACAGCGTGAAGCTAAAACCATCAATATAGATATAGGATATGTTACAGAGGACCATTGTCTTGAGATTTTCGTGTTCAAGTTACTTAATTATACTCTTTCAATTATCTTATTAGCTTCGTCCGTTGTAAATGCCTTTAGTGTTTCACAGTGTACATTGCCTAGACTTGCAATAGATAAGATAGCTGACGTAATAGCCTCGTCGTTAGGCCAGTGCAGCGCAGGTGCTCTAATATCATCTGAGACCAGCCTAGCAGCAGAGACTGTACCCCATAGTGTTGAGCCGGTGGATACAGGTCTACCTTCTGCAGTATCCCAATGTCCCCCACAACGGGAAAGTAGTTGAACCCAATCTCGCAGGTAAACACCCACACTATTTCCTATAAGGTGGGTGTCGTCAACTAATCTGCTATTGGCGGTGTATATTATTATTAGTCTTGCTCTTTTAGCCATTCTTCTATAACTTGGTCAATAGGTTCGTTTTTTAACCGCTGACTAAATTCCCTTGCTCTTGATACTATTTTTCTGTATTGATATTCCAGCTCTTTATTCTGGTCATCACAGGTGTAATCTATAGAAAATTCTGCCAGTTCATTAATTGTCTGTACAAATCTACGCTCTTTGTTATGTTTTGCTCTTTCTTTTCCTCCTTCAGATATCCAAGGATCAAAAATAAGGGTATCAAATGTATGGATGCGTTTGATAATGCTGCTCTGAAGTTCAATAATTTCTTTTGCTGTCTCTTCAGGATAATTTTCTATGGAGTCTTTGTTTAACAATTATTCATTCACCCAACCTCCAATTCTTCTATAGAGTGGTCAACTCTAGCAAGTATAACGAAATGCTAGCTC
>CAYWRR010000389.1:0-1880 GCA_964460425.1 uncultured Nitrososphaera sp. | reverse complement strand
CAATTCTTATTATTTCTTCAACATTAAATCTTGTCTCCAAAATATCGCGATAAGTTCTAGGTTGGGTAAATACACCATGATTTACAGTTCTACCATTCAGTAACTCATCAATAACTTGCTCTTTAGCTCCACTATCCTTTGCAACCTTTATTAGATGATCTGCCAGATCTATATAGTCAGAAATGATAAGCAATATTTCTTCTTCTTTTTGAGAACGGTCTGAGAAGCTGATATCGCTGTTTCTATTTACTACTCCATCACGATCTGTTGGTATTTCAGGCTGTCTGGTAGGATGAACATTAATTACTCCTATTATCAATCGAGGTGCTTTATCCTTTATCCCTCTAACTCTTCTCCAGTAATCTCTATGAAGCAGAACCATCTGACTCACGGGGGTATTGGTCATGATCCCACCATCCCAGAAACTTCTTATCTCTTTCTTATAGAAATCCGAAGGCTCACTTTTAGGATGATAGCTGCTTACCTCAAGCTTAGCATAATCAAAATTAACGGGATAGGAACCGCTTGCCATAACATGGTCTGAAGTGATTCCTTCATCATACAGGATTACATGTTCCCTACCTATCTGTCTACCATCTCTTCTAACAAATTTACCATACTCTGTTTTTCGATGGCCATCCTCTTTCACATAGCTATCAAATGTCACAGGAAGCCCATCCGCAACATCTACTGTAGTCAGAATAAGTCTTGGCTGATTGTCATCGTAACTTGTTGCAATAGGAAACCTGGCAAAGCGTTCCAGACTCTGTTTTAGAGGCTCATTGTCGTACCTGAACCAGAGATTACTCGCATCAAAGAACCTGTTATCAACGGCGGGCATAAAAGGTGAAAAGACAGTTGGCACGCCAGATATGCCAAACTCCTTTGAAGAGTAGTAACGTCGGGCGGCCTCGCCGGTAGCAATTCGGCTATCTATCCGGTGCCAATAATCCCAATAAAATTTAAGGAAAGGATTGGTTTCAATAATTGATTCCTTAGACAAATAGTTCCAAAAATCTATGAGTTTTTCAACCGAGCCTTCATAGGTTCCTTTTTCAACAACATAGCTCACCAACACGGCGGCATTCATCGCACCAATGGACGTGCCGGCAATGATATCGAAAATATTCCTAGGCGCTACTCCTTCAGCCTTGTCCCTGTTCCTAAGAAATTCATATATTCCTTTGTAAGCACCGGCTTCATAAGCTCCTAAGGAACCTCCACCCTGGAAGACAATGGCTCTTTGCCTGTCAGGTAAATAATATAATTCTTTCATTTCAATATTTTCGCTGCTACTAGGATATCGAATATTAAGGTACTGTCTGGTCAATTTAACCTATTGTCTAGGATCTTGAGCTGCGAAACTAATTTGATGCCTACAAACATTTGAAACCTGCTTTCCACTCTAATTGTATCTGCATCTACTGCAATAAATTCAGCGCACTTCAGGGGATGGTTTAAAAATGTTGAATACCCCAACTCCGCAGCAATTAATACGAATTTGCGGATAGGCGAGTTACCACTGTCTGGGAGGAGAATCTTGCTTTAGACTACATGGTTTTTGAGCTATGATACTTGAGACGACGGAAGCGTCATTACGACGACGGGCCCCATGCCAGTAAAGTTCTACCTTATTAGTCAATATCCTATTCTGGACTGAAACTTGGGACTTGCCACAGAACTAAATATTGTTAGTTAATCTAATCTTAACAAACTATTCATTACTCAACATCTGAAGAAATTAGGCTTGGAAATCACTTTTTAAGAAACCTTGAAGTAGTCAAGATAGAGCGACAATGCATAAGGTAATAACCAAAGATAAAACCTTTTCTATCATTTTAGCAAGATTAGCTTCTGCTTCTTTTTTCATTTCAATTATA
>CAYWRR010000388.1:0-1889 GCA_964460425.1 uncultured Nitrososphaera sp. | reverse complement strand
ACACAATTATGCATATCCTAATTTTCTCTATGAAAATAACACGATATACTTAGCTGGGAACTAGACATACCTATATCTTTCTAGGGTTACCCCACCTAGATTCTTTACCTTTACACAACATTACCACCACCACCACTACTACTACTGGTGTAGGTTCAGTAGTGATTAGGTATAGTTTTCATGGTTATCGGTAAAGATGTGCTTTCACCTTTCTGATAAGGCGAAATTTTTGCTCCAGTCATCTTCGTTAATTCGATTTGGATTCAAAGAATTAATCTTGAAAAATAATTGAATCAAAGTCAAAGACTCACAAGGCAATTGGCTAATGTAGCCACAAAGAACCCCTTTTATGTTAATCCCAGTTAGTAAATACAAATGACGAATGATTACTTGGGAGCTTACAAAGGAAGTATGGCAATAATGGTCTATAGAAGAGCCTTGGAACTGATTTTCTGTTTAGGGTTATTCTGCTTGTCAACAGGTTTAATTCTTTTTTCCTCCCCACAACTTTCATTTGCACAATTATCTTCTTCCCCTGAGACGCCGCCATCTCAGGAAGAAGTGCAAGGTGCCAACGAGCTTGAAGAATTTGAAGCGGCAAGAGAACAGTATCTCTTGGCATGGAACAACACAGGTTTTACTTCACGATTTGATGTCTTCATAGCAGAAGGGACTGATGGACTTTATGGAGTATATAGAGAACATGTACCTGCAAACGTATTCAGACCTGGAGAAACAATGGTGCTTTATGTAGAGCCAGTAGGGTTTGGCCAGCAGGCAATTACAGATACAAGTACTGAGGATGGAAGCAACAGCAACGCCTCCGTTTCAAGGCCGCTGTACTTGCTAAACATGACAGCAGACATTATGGGGACTGATGCGAGTGGAGCACAAATTTTTGCCATTGAAGACCTGCCGGTTGCTGTCAACTTAATTTCTCACAGACAGGTGACAGAAATCCCCATGATGATGACACTTACACAGGAGGAACCATTTCCTGTTGGCGATTATATAATAACATATGTAGTGCACGACCATATAACAGGACAGAGCTTCCAGTTAGATAGACAGATAACCATAGATGATGATGCTATCACAGGTGCTTTGCCACTGCCAGATTTTAGGAGTGATAACTCGATACAACCACCTGTACCGGAACAACAGCCAGAAGAACCGTCTCAGGCAATAGGACCATAGCTCGCTCCATAGGTAGAGACGGCAGTAATATCATATATCACAACATAGGGTAGAAAACACAAACGTCAAAAACTTACTTTCATTTTGTTTAGAAATTATCAAGGCGGGCCCATAATCCAATCCATGGTTATGATAATGACTACTGTTAAAGGTATCACAAATAGCCCCCTCCCCGCATGTACTAGCCATGTATATAGCTAAACATACATTTTGGTCAGGTTCATAGGCTATCCATAACCAGTAGTAATCTTGTCCATCTATTCGAAGCAAGGTTTCATCTACAAATATTTGCTTATCTAACCTTCCTTATCTATTCTAAACCTGTCTGCCAAACTGGAATATTTCTGAACTCATTTCCAAATGGTTACATGCATCCTTTCTGTCATCACAGCAGACAAACACTTGGCTGCCAACCTGAACCTCCTAGAACTGAAAATACAAGTACAGTCCAAACCTGATTATAGCTGGGTGTGTTCTAGTACGTTCCATAACCAACAACAATGTAATGCTAGGACATACCTAGCTATAATCTTGCCTCAAGTTAACAGACCCGATCTAAGGATGCATATACTTTTTACCTCAATGCCAGAAAGTCAATTCTAAAGATACGTTCCCAGGAATCCAATTGCCTTTTGCCAAGCATCAGCTGTCTCTTTTGGAGCATAATTGTCGCCTGGGGGATTTCCAAACGC
>CAYWRR010000387.1:0-1892 GCA_964460425.1 uncultured Nitrososphaera sp. | reverse complement strand
GTTCCCACTTATTTAGTATTGCATTTGAAGACAAAAAATGACTTTTTCTACAGGGTGATGTTATTTATTAGAGCATTCTAGAACAACTGACAGCATTTATTCGGTAGGTATTTGGTATCGTAAATATCCAAACAATCATACATATAAATAATAAGCTAAATATTACAATTATTCCGATGTCATTTGGATAAAAAAGATGACGCGATTAGTCTCCACCGGATGTTGAGAGGAAAGATAGAAGTACAAAATCGAGTTTCTATTGATAACGTATTTAATGAAGAGAAAGGAATTCTTGGTCTAATATACACTCCAGGAGTAGCATATGTAGCTACAGAAATAAGTCAGAACAAGGATTTGATCTATGATTATACATCGAAATGGAATAACGTGGCTATAGTGTGTGACGGAACCAGAGTGCTGGGCCTGGGAAATATTGGTCCAGAAGGTGCCTTTCCAGTCATGGAGGGAAAATCTGTTTTATTCAAGATTCTAGCTGGCATAAACGCATTTCCATTATGTATTGGTGTAACAGATAAGGAAGACATAATTAAGTTCGTAAAGGCAATACAACCGGTATTTGGAGCAATAAACATCGAGGACATCGAATCGCCAAAAGTGTTTGAAATAGTGGAAAGGTTGCGCAATGAGCTACAGATACCTGTGTTTCATGACGATCAACACGGTACGGCCATTATTACACTTGCTGCATTGATAAACGCTCTTAGGCTACTTCATAAACAAATTGATAATGTAAGAGTAATCATAGCGGGAGCAGGTTCTGCTGGATATGGTATATTTCGAATACTAAAGGAAGCAGGATGCAAGAATATAGTGATCATCGATAGTGTTGGAGCAATATATGCAAACAGAGCTAAGGGTATAGATAACAGGTATAAAAAAGAAATAGCTGAATCGACAAACCCGATGAGATTACAAGGGAGTCTTCGAGATGTCATAGGAGGTGCTGATGTATTTATCGGAGTGTCGGGCAAACGCAACATCGTAGACAAAGAAATGGTGCGATCTATGAATAAAGATCCGATCATATTTGCCCTAAGCAATCCAGAGCCTGAAATATTTCCTAGTGATGCCATAAATGCAGGAGCAAGAATAGTGGCTACAGGTAGTTCTGATTTTGCTAATCAGATCAATAACGCTGTAGTATTCCCAGCCATATTACGGGCACTGCTCGATCTTAGGGTCAGAAGTTTAGGCGAGGACATGCTAGTATCTGTTGCAATTGCGATAGCAGATATGATAGATAGTGCTCAGCTGAAAGAAGATCATATAATTCCTAAAGTAAATGATCCGCGTCTAATTCGCATAGTTACCAGTACACTAAGGGATGCAATTGCAAGACATATAGAAAAGATAAAACGAGAAAACTAACATGTTACGTAATACGAAAACAAGAATGTATCATCTCTCTTCCATCTTTATGTCTTACAATACTGAAAAATTAACGTTAACTTTTGATACTGTTAAAGATAGCAGGTAACACAGAGGAGCTAAGGAATTATATAGGGATACTAACTACATATCACGTAACCTTCTAGCTGGGAAGTTGTAAATAGTATGAGTTACAATGAGCTGACTCCTGACGAAGAAAGAGTTATCATTCACAAAGCAACAGAACCTCCTTTCAGTGGCGAGTATGACAATTTTTATGAAGATGGAATATTCATATGTAGAAGATGTAATTCTCCTCTCTTTTCATCGAAGAGTAAGTTTGATGCCGGATGCGGATGGCCTAGCTTTGATGAAGGCTACCAGAACGCTATAACGAGGGTAGCTGATCCTGATGGAGTAAGAATTGAAATACAATGTACGAACTGTGATGGGCATCTAGGGCACGAATTTGTTGGCGAGCTTTTGACAGATAAAAACACCCG
>CAYWRR010000386.1:0-1901 GCA_964460425.1 uncultured Nitrososphaera sp. | reverse complement strand
GTATATTCTGTGGGATTAGGTTTCCGCATGTGAAGGGGTTCTACTACTGGAGCTCTAAGGGTTATAATACTACCCATACGTAAAACACATCTAGGCTTAATCTCATAGAAGGAGGATATCAGTCTCTCAGTTTCAATCACACAGGGCATGTTCTCGAAAGAGGACTATTTTTATTGTAAATCAGGATAATATAATTTCCTATGGCTTCACACAAGACACAAAGGGCCCTAGTCCTACAAGGAGGAGTGGCAATAGGTGCTTATGAAGCAGGCGTCTTCAAAGGACTATACGATAGGCTGAACAAGCCAGGCGAAAGTATGTTCGATATCGTTGCAGGAACATCTATTGGAGCAATAAATGCTGCGATACTGGTTAGCCACTTTACTCAGAATGACAAGAAGGGCTGGGAGGATTCATACAAAACTCTTCAAAGTTTTTGGCAACACGTAGGCTCACCAACCCCAGCCAGTGGCATTGCAGGAGAATATTGGCTAGGCGAAGCTGGAAGAAGATATTATTCAACAAAAGAGTTTTTCATAACTGGGATAGATAAAGTATTTGACGCCCCCGAACGAATCCTAGACTATCGTTTTCATGATTATTATCCATATTTTTTTGGATTACCAAATGCCACTGCTAATACTAGGCATCGCTATAATAACGAGCAATTTAGAGAAAGTATAAAGAAATTTGTACAATTCCCAATAGCTACAACATCAGACCGTGACTCAGACAATAAAGAAGAGATAGTAGGACCACGACTCCTCACTGTCGCAGTCGATGTTTTGGATGGTAGTACAGTGACTTTCGACAGTTACAATTACAAAGGAAAAAGATGTTTGATTTGCTGGCAGGAATTTGACAGTAACGATAAGTTAATTGCACATGTGAATAACAGTCATAGAGGCAACATAAAAAATAATAAGTTGCGATGGTCGGGTTATGGACAAGAAGGCGAGGATGACAGGGGAGCCATATTTTACAACGAAGGCATAGAACTTACACATGTGATGGCCAGTGGAGCGTTTCCAACCGCCTTTGACTATGAGAAAATACAGAGTAGAGGCTTTTGGGACGGAGGGATACTGAGCAATACTCCTCTGAGAGAACTTATTCAAAAACATAGAGATTATTGGCATAAAGACCTAGGAGAACAAGAAGTGCCTAATTTGGAATTGTACATAGTAAATGTATGGCCATCAAAAGAAGCAACTAATCAACTACCCGTGGATTATGACTCTCTAAAAGACAGAAGAAATGACTTGACCTATCATGACAAGACAGGTTATGACATAAAGGTTGCAGAAATAATAAATGATTACATCGACTATTCCAATGAGCTTAGTACGGTTGCGAAAGACGCCATCAGCTCAGTTCAAAATGCTGCAAAAAGGAGAGAGCTTACTAAGAGGCTTGAAGGGATTGGTGGATCAGATACTAAGAGTTCAAAGAAGCGTGCAGGCGATCCAAAGAAACGGGAATACAAGGATCTTTTAGAAGGCCGATTTAAGCTGGTAAAGGTTGTAAAGATAGAACGCAAAGACGATATTTACAATATTTCAAATAAATGGGCAGATTTTACTTCCAAGACAATAGATGAGATGATGAAACAAGGAGAAGATGATGCTTGGAAAGTGCAAATTTAAAGCTATCAAACCACATGATCTCTTCTAATTCATTATCCATCATCACGCCTATGTAGAATTCTTTATTCCAAGGACTGCAGTTTGCTTATAAGGGTATGTTGCAGTTTCTTCATCATAAATCGGTATTGAAATCCGTATAATTTACGGGCCTGTCTGGATTAGAACCGTGCATCTTAGTCTATCAATAGATATCGATTTACGAACTCATCTGGAAAGTAATTTGATATGATAATCTATATCGTCTCACCACTCAAC
>CAYWRR010000385.1:0-1905 GCA_964460425.1 uncultured Nitrososphaera sp. | reverse complement strand
CACTATCTGCAGCTGAAATAGATGATGTCCAGTTAGAGCGATTTAAGAGTTTGACTATCATTGAATTAAGGGAAACCAAATTTGAAAAGGAGATATATTTCTACTAAAAAGGTCAATGTCAAGACTATTATACAAGAACTTTTTTATAATTTAATTTTTCGTCTGTGATATATCCCTAATTGTACATTGCAATAATGTATGAGCGTAGCGGGACTTTCGCTTGGCAAGCTTGCGATAATTTTGATTGCTGCTGGAGTGGTCGCGGTATTTGCGATTTCCGGCTTTCAAGCAAGAGATGTACTTTTTGCACCAAATATAACTGAAGAAACGCAAGTGATAATAAAAGAAGGTACAACCTGTACAATACAAGCTGCAGATGATGTACCAAGAACAATAAGCGACTGCACCTATGATGTTGGCGATACAATATCAATAACTTACAAGCGAGAACAACCACCTATTTTGGAGCATCATCTTGTAAGGGAAGGATAAAGCTATTGAATACCAACAATATTACAAATGACATGTAATAATGACAAGAGAGGCCTCAGTATGAGGATACATGCAAATAAGCTAAAATCACTCAGGCATTCTTTTATAGGTCAACTCAGAGATTATCCGACTATCCCTCTATCTCAAATTGCTTGAAAGCATTGTAATACGGCTTCTTCTTCTTCTATTTCATTACTAATCTTTACAATTAGTTACTAGCACCATCATCCAAGATAATGAAAAATTGCCAACACAGCAATCAGGCCAAGAGTGGTAGACAAGCCTATATGCCATTTTTCCTCACTATATGCTTTTGGTATTAGATCTACTGTTACAAATACAAGCAATGCGCCAGCTGCAAAGCCAATAACACCGCCTATTCCTTGCTCGCCTAATGGTTTAACTAAATACCAGCCTATCAGTCCAGATGGGGAAACTATCACAAAATCGACAAACCATTTGTTAAATATCTTTGATCGTTGCATACCCTTATCAAGCATCCTCTGTGCGCCATCCATTGTTGCAGTCAAGTTACCTAGAAACAATGCAATTAATGCAGCTGATAAACCAGAGAGGCTGAGTGCAACCATTGCTCCAATAAACAGGTTTTCCGGAACACTATCAAGGATAGTGCCAACTATATTCATTTCACCAGAAGAAGGAGAATCTGATTGTTGCTCTTTCTCCTCCCTCTTTTCATTTCTTGACTTGCTCTTATTATTATCATTGTCAGAAGGGTCTTCTTTTCTTTTGTGTGCTAATGATAGCGACAAGATTTTTGTGAGCTCTTTGCGCTCCTTTATTAGGGGATGAGCTATACTAAAAGATACAGCGCCTGTTACAAAACCAGCGGCCATTGCAGGAAAAGAGCTAATATTGATGGCTTCTTCTATTAATGAAAAAGCTAGTGTAGAAAAATATATACCAGCTGCAATAGCAGCTAGATTCCCCTTAACTCGCCTAGGGAACTTACGGGTTACTGCTATTGCTGCCCCTAAAGGAAATGCAGAGGCTACAACAAGACCTAGTATTATACTTTGAGTAAAGTCCGGACTTAAGATGGTACTTGTCAAATCCTGAATTACCATATTTTTCTCCGAGAGCATATGCAAGAGAGACTTAACTTACTGTATAGCATAGCCTTGCAATATGCATCTAAAGTGCTACATCACTTATCAAGCTTCAAATGCTGCCACACGCCAATTCCAATCATTATTGCTATATAGGCAATCATGTACTTTAGAGAAATACAATTCTAAGAATAACAAAATAAACAATTGTTATAATCCATATCATACAAGTATGAATTCTAGGCTAACCTAGAGGGTGATTTACTGTAACTTGCCGACTTCATTACAACATCTTCATCAACCCTAAATCCGCATTTAGACGATAAATGAGATCGAGGTGCCC
>CAYWRR010000384.1:0-1905 GCA_964460425.1 uncultured Nitrososphaera sp. | reverse complement strand
AGAACAGTATTTAGCTATATCTATATTACATTACTTAAGATTGATTGATTGATTGATTGATTGATTGATTGATTGATTGATTGATAAGGACCAGGAGAATAAATAGGGCTAATAGATCTAAAGGTAAGAGTAAGACAGGTTACAAATTCAAAGAGAAGACTGTAGAAATAGAAATAGATAATAACAAATATCTACATTGTGGTTGCTACTATGAATCAGCCGAAAAGAATACAGTTCTAGTATTTCGACCAAGATGTTTTCTGCATAGTATTAAAAGTCCTAAATTCGGATAGAAAGATAACTACTTAGCTAACCTAATAGTAACTTCTACTATTACTATATTAATTAGCAGCAGGGCTGAAATATAATGAGTGGTTCTGACTAGCACCTTTATGATTGTTTTTAGTAGATAATAGCAATGAATCCAAATACAATGTTAGCAATCCTAGCCATTTTTGCAGTAATGGGTCTTGTAGTAATAGTAGCTACCTATGCAATCATTCCAGCAGATGCAGCTGGTGTGATAATCCAGAAAGGTGTAGGAACCAGTCCGGGATACTCAGGGGTAATCATCGAGAGAGGTGTAGGAACCAGTCCGGGATACTCAGGGGTAATCATCGAGAGAGGTGTAGGAACCAGTCCATAACAGGAGGTCAATAACTAAACTAAACTAACGAGATTGATAGATACAAGGACAAGGTCTATCAAGAAATAGAAGAGCAGATTAGATCAGCTCTTCCTTCTTCTTTTTAATTTTCCTTTCTTTTCGTCTAGCATCTTCCTGCTAAAGGTTAGAGAGAGCGGAATCTGCAGCGAATCTAGGTAATATTTGAGGGAAGCTAGATGAAATGACCGCAGGAGGCTCCACTGCAGGTGTGATGAGTCAACAACCTCTTGGTGGAAGTTAAGTTGAGCCTATGGCTTTTACCTGCGGTGTTGCTGGTCTGGTTTTTGTTTGGTTTCTAAAGAGCCCTTATATTAATATGGAAATCAGTGATACTTTTATTTTATGAAGCAGGCAAGCAGGTATCTTTACTATCTCTTTCTTACCAGCTACATACTCTAACAAAGCTTAGAGGAAGTCACATTCAAATCGTTGGCGGAATGATATCGGTACCCTTACATGGATTGGAAGACTCGGCCTAACATTCAGTTCATGGAAAGTATGGATATGCTAGTAGTATGGCTGCTGACCGAGATCGGCTATAATGTCCTGTAACATGTTCCAAAACACAGAAGAATTGCGACTTAGTTCATCTTGTCATTTTGGTGCCAGGAGATAGCCCACCCTCTAAGCTCTTATCGAATCTCATCCACCTTTGGTTGTTATTGTTGCAAGACAATAGGAATTATCCAGTAAAGCAAAAAGCAAACCATATACTTTATTTACACCAACTCATTTAAAGAGCCATGGTAGATCTCATTTTAGGTAGAGGTATTACCGATCTTATCCGCGAGATTCCTATGTATTTTGGTATTTTTGAAAAATACGTAGGTATCAAGCTATTTCATAAAAAACCAGCCCTTTATGGCTCAGTAGATGTCAATAATGTCTGTAATTTACATTGTAGTCACTGTTATTGGTGGCTTAATAGAAAGAATGATGTTCAAGACCTAACTGCGGAAGAATGGAGGCAGATCATCAAGAAGACATTCAAGAAACAGAAAATATTTGTAGTCACTCTAGTGGGTGGTGAACCAACAATGAGACCAGACGTAATAGAAGTTTTTTGTGAAGAGATGCCCCGACGGGTATGTATTGTTTCAAACGGGACTTATCCTATTAAGAGGTTTGAAAACCTTTATTTTTACTGGATATCTCTAGATGGCACAGAGAAAATCCATGACCAGATCAGAGGTGCAGGTACCTACTCAAAAACAAAACAGAACATATTAGAATATATC
>CAYWRR010000383.1:0-1909 GCA_964460425.1 uncultured Nitrososphaera sp. | reverse complement strand
CCAGAATGCTGTGTCTGAACCAAAGTCCCCAGGATGGGCTCGTGCAGCTCAGATTGGACTTGGAGCAATTGCAATTATACTTTCTATATTAGTACTAGTTTTCCCAGGAATAACAATAGTAACAATTGTACTAATTGTTGGTATTATTTTACTAGTGGTTGGTATTGAACGAATCATTGTTGGTATTGTAGTCAAGAGTAAATCTCGTTGGTCCAGCATAGGTCTTGGAATACTAGTAATCATACTAGCCTCGATAGTTATAGCATTTCCAATAGGAACTACTATATTTCTCATAATACTGATGGGGGTAGCGCTATTTATCGACGGTATAGCCCGAGTAGTACATGGCTTTGGAAATAAAGAGGAGAGAGGCTGGTCCAGAGGCTTTTCTATTGGAGTTGGAGCATTAGAGATTATCATAGGTATAATGATATTTGTATCTCCTGCCTTCGGTGTTGAGCTTGCCGCATTCCTGATTGCTATCGGGTTATTGATTGCAGGTATACAGATGATTGCGGCTGGAGTCTCAGGTAGGAAGCCGCATATCTTACCGTCACGTAGTTAAGGAATATATTTTGCTATCTCCTTAGAGTATGCCGTATAGGACCAAGAATATATTTGAACAATGGTAGAAGTAGAGTTATTTCATCTACTCATTGAATATATTATCATCGCCATAGAGGTAATCGTTGCAATATTTATTGCTGCAATAGTAATCATTACTATAATCCGACTGATCAGACTGGGCGTTTCCAGGGTAAGCCGTAAGGAGCAGAAGCGAGAAACGTACGTACACCTGCTGTTAAGAGGTCTCTTATTGTCGTTAGACTTTCTAATCGCAGCTGACCTTTTAAAGACTATTGTAGACCCAACAGTAGAAGATCTTGCTAAACTTGCGCTTATAGTAGTCATAAGAATACTACTTACTTGGTCTCTGGGAAAGGAGCTGAAGGTACCGGAGGATTTGAATCGAGGTTAGCAGCTTCAATACCACGCTGGTGGTATTCTAAGAAGATGCAGCTTGACTGAAGTATAGTTAAATATCTTAGCCTGATGATGAATGGATGCTCGTCGCGTCTAGCCTACCTGTATGCCAACCAGCATAAAAACTCGAAAAGTCTTATAAACTTTGAGGCCTTAACTCTTGAATGTTATCGCAAGAACAAGAGAATAAAAGGAAGGAACAATGGAGTTCATTCGTAATTGATGCCAGAAATAAGCTGACAGACCTAGAAAATAAGCGGATCGAATTCAATGAAAACCAGAAAAAGGAAAAAGAGCAAATAATTTTAGAGCTTGCTCGGAAACTCGAGAATAGTGAAATGCCTACGTTTCTGATCAGGGATTACGTGGTTGAGGCATTAGATGGGTATTCGGTTTCTGACCGTCATATACGAAGAGTGCTAAGAAGAAAATATAAAGCCGCTGAAGAATCTTCTAGAGAAAATTTAGATACGAACCCGGACATGGCCGCAGAAATGTCCGAAATTGACGATAAGAATGAAGAAGAACTAGCTGTCACTAACGCTGGTCAGGAGGAAACATCGCATGACCGATCTAAAATTACAATAGAACTAAAGAAGAAGCTTGACAGCACAGAACAGGAATTAAGGAACGTTATGGCTGAAAACGATATGTTAAAATCACAACAACCTATCGAGCGCATTCCAGAGAATATTGTAGTTGAAAATGACAAAATTGGACTGATACAGAAAGACCATTTATCCACACTCAGTGAAGACAACAAACGTGGCTATGGTATTCTCGTAGGGCATTATGGAGAAGTGATACGAAGGAGATTAGAGAAATTCAACGGAGTTGCCACGATTAGGTTTTACATAAATGTAAAAGATGCATCTAATAACATACAATACTTGGTACCTGTTAATTTTAACATTAATTTCGACAG
>CAYWRR010000382.1:0-1946 GCA_964460425.1 uncultured Nitrososphaera sp. | reverse complement strand
ACCTATAGCCAGATACAGAGGATAGTAGATAGAAGATACTCTCTCCCAATTTTATACTCACTCAGCATCACCAGAAATTTTATGCATTAGATCTTTGGCTTGATCTTGTTTTTCTTCAGTTATGTTCACGAGTACAATTCCTTCTAACGGTTGCCCATAGAGAACTGTCGAACCCTTAGGAGCTATCACAAATAGCGGCAGAGCAAGCATATCCTCTTCACCTTGAACTGTCACTGTGATGGGAGGAGGTGTGTTTAATGCATTTTGCAAAACACGGACCGCTTCCCTTGAAATCGCGCCTGCAGGGTTAGTGCATAACATTTCTTTGGTATGATAATTGATAGAGTGATCACGCCGTGACCTCCGCTCAAGACCGTCAATGACTGCAATGTCAGGAGTTACACCAAAAGATAGCAGGCGTTCAGTGGTTGCATCACCAACTGTGATTATCTTCTTGGCGCCTTCTAGCATTGATAGGATTTTTTGCTTGGATATATCTTTTTCTAGTACAAGAGTTCCAAAGGGTCTCTTTAGAATAGATTTGTAGCTTATATCAGTAGGCATTACTCTTTTTTGGCCTGCTCAGCTGCTTGACTTTCGGACTGCTCCTGTGCTTTGATTTCTGCAGCCAGGATGCTAATCCTTCCAGCAATCAGCTTGGCAGCCTTTGTAAAGGCATGTGACTGCACCGAGTCTGGCTCTGAAATTACGGTCGGCTTCCCAACGTCACTGCTTTGCATTATACTCTGATGGAATGGGACTTCGCCTATGAATGGTAATCCGAAGTCTTCGCTTATCTTCTTGCCGCCACCTTTTCCAAATACAGAGATCTGCTCATTGCAATGTGGACATTGAAGGTAGCTCATGTTTTCGATGACACCAACGATTGGCACATTCAGTTTGTTGAACATTCCGATCGCCTTGACTGCAACATTCATTGCCACATCCTGGGGTGTGGTTACTATGAGAATACCCGTTATAGGTATAGTCTGCGCTATTGTCAGAGGCGCGTCGCCTGTGCCTGGGGGAAGGTCAATTATCAAATAATCTAGCTCACCCCAACTCACATCTGTCAGGAATTGCTTGACGATGCCAGAAATAATTGGGCCTCTGTAAATGCCTGCCTGTTGTGATTGCTCGTAGAAAAAACCCATTGAAATGACCTTGACTCCTTCGACCTCCGGAGGTTGGATCTTATTACTGACTACTTCTGGAGACGCCCTAAGCCCAAGCATCAAAGGGACACTTGGGCCATAAATATCCGCATCAAGCAATCCAACCTTCGCGCCAGCATTGGCTAGCGCAAGTGCAAGGTTTACAGAAACAGTTGTCTTGCCCACCCCGCCCTTGCCGCTTGCAACTGCGATAATATTCTTGACACCGGGCAATAGCTCATCCATTGAAAGCGATCTGCCCTCCATGACCCTGGCAGTAACTCTCATGTTCAGATCTTTGACTCCAAGGGATGCCATTGCAGCTCGCACATCACTCTCAATTTCGCTATTGAATGGGCAAGCAGGTGTTGTTAACTCTAGCGTAAATGCGACCCTCCCGTCATTTATCGATAGGTCTTTGATCATACCCATTGATACAATATCTTTGTGAAGCTCAGGATCTACAACATTCTTGAGTGAGCTGAGAACCTGATCTACGGTTACCATTGACAAAATTTTGTCTTTACTGTATTTAAATCATCGTATCGGTGGGAATTGAACTAATTTTAGAAATACTATTCAAAGATATATAACCAATTTTCTTACCAAACGCTAAGAAGTGACCACTTCAAGCTTTCTAACTGCAAAAAATCGATTGAGCTATTAAAGGAGATATCGTGGCTTCTTTAATTAAGGAACAAAAAAACATTAGGTGGAAAAAGAGATTTGAACTAGCTAGCCTTTCTTGTATGTGACTAACCTGCGGCGTATGATCTTGAAGTATTATATTAT
>CAYWRR010000381.1:0-1956 GCA_964460425.1 uncultured Nitrososphaera sp. | reverse complement strand
GGCAAGCCCTATTTACAACAGTATTAGTTTTCATTAGTAAAATGGGGGGAGACCTTACCTGCTAAATTACGACACCAAAGCTCATTTCTTAAATAAGATGAAAAAAGACAGGAAGATCTTTGGTCATATAGCTCTGATCTAATATATGCAACATACAGAAGCGGCATATACCTACAGTAGATTATCATACGATACATCAAGTCACATTTAGTCAGGAAAGATTCAAAAATAGAATCCTTGTTTGCAGACATACTACGTGTACTCTGCAACCCATTATCATGATGATCCTAAAGAAAGATGTTCATGAAATGCATGATGTAGACATATAGTCATTCTTCTTTTTCACATTGAAAAACATTACACTAATATCTACAATAGAAACTCATTACACTAAGCTGCGACCAATTTTTATACTTGAAACACAAAGAAAATATCCGTGCAAGAAAAGAAAGGCAGACAAAAACTGAAGTCAATTTCTGTGCTTGTACCGTTTGAGAGAGTGCAGACTAGCCTTTCTGAAATTGGGTTTTTGCTAGACGACACTGTTACGATTGTTGCTAACGGCAAGTTCTGGACCAAGATGCGGTACATCAGGGACAATGAGACCATCAGTGTCTCAGAAGAGATTGGAGATGTCTACCCAAAGGATCCGATAATTACCATATGTGGCTCCAAGATGACAATATCAAAGATAGTTAAGGGAATTGGCGGATAAAAATGCCACTTTATGAATGTAATGAGCACCAATTTGTGGAGAATATCCGGCGTCTTTTGGAATCAAAGGAAAAGTTCCTTGTGAACCGCAAAATGATGTTGCATGATGACGCTAAGTACGGCCCAGCTATCATGCCGGACTATGAGTTCAAGAGGTACGAAACAATATGCACAAGGAAATCGGTTAATTCGACTGTTTATGCCAAAGTGCCATTTATTGATATCTTCCACTATAACAGAATGTACGATGAGGGAGAGAACCTACACTCTGCTAGTGCTCTGCTGTTTCCAAGGATGTCAGTTCCCTACTACAGAGTAGAATACTCTGTCAATGTATGGGGCGGAACTTACTTTTTCGCATTTGACGCATTATTCAACCCCGAAGTATTAATTGAGAAGAGGAGTGGGAGGAGGTTTGGGAAAGAAGGCGCTCTGATCCATGTATTGAGATACAATCCGCCAGAAGAGCATGTGCTAGCGATCAACTTACCAAAAGAAGTTATGGTGTTTGACGTCAAGCAGATGGTACGGGTAATAGATCACTCTTCAAATTTTTAGCATCCATTCAAAAAAGGCATGGAGCGCGCTTTTGAATGGCAGTGACTGTTTGTTCTTGACATTAAATCCGAGCAAGAGCATCCTTCCTACAAGTTTGCTTTTTAATGCCGGCGGCAGTTGCTCTGCTTTAAGAGGCTTAAAGAGTTCAAAAAAGAAGTCTTGTCTGTAATATGCGACATGCTGTGCAAAGCAGTCCGATAATATTAGTGGATCACCGACAACCCGACTGTCTACATCTGGCTGCCTACCACCACTATCTACAACTATTTGAAGCGACCTCTTCGTGTAGTTCTCACGGGTAAATTGGGCATCCATCTTCTGTGGCATGGAGATATAGACACGAATATCACTTACCGTTTGCTCGATAGTCTTTTTTGCTAAGTCGCTTGCAGCATTGACCTCAGATTCTCCAATGACTTCGTAGTCTTTGCCAAATAGGTAGAATACGGCCAAGAGCTCGTCCTTTCCAAGGAACGGGAAGTCCACTTTGGCAGCCATGAACTGCTGTATCCTGACCGAAATGTCAGGAGGTAGGAATACACCCATATAGGAATCGGTGATGACGGGCAACTCTACTTTCTAGTAAAGAACGAGTAGCTCAAAGATAAAAAGAAGAAAGAAAAGGCGCGCCTAGTGCGCATGTGGCGGAGGTGCACCACTTTTAGCCAAGGCTTCATTGAATGT
>CAYWRR010000380.1:0-1958 GCA_964460425.1 uncultured Nitrososphaera sp. | reverse complement strand
GCTAGGTTAAATAATTTGGATATTGAGAGGATAAGAAATCTTTGCCTCAACTACTCTAAGATAGACAGGTACCGTATGCTCGTGGCATCTGATAGAAAGTATTTCATAGATGAAATTGAAAGAGAACGCAGTGGCAAAAAGCTTACAAAATACCAGATTCAGATTGCTGTTATATCTATAAAAAAAGTTCGCAAGTATATTGAAAACGTACTTGACAGAAAGTTTGCCCCTCATAGCTCGCATTATATCAATCATACCAAGCACAATCTAGAGTATGGATATCAGGTTATGGGTCTAATTAAGAGCAGCAAGAGACGAGAAGGACGAAAGGAAGAACTGAATAGTAACAAAAGTTCAAGACAGGTATCCACTATGTAAAGTAGGATATAACATTGGCATTGCTAGGCTTTTTGTCCTACAATAGACTAAAACAAGCTCATTTTAATGCCGTAGTTCCAACACAGGAAAAGATGGACAGGGTGGGAGTTGAACCCGCGACATCAACAATGCCAAATTGTTCCATCTACCAATTACTGTCAGCTCTCTGAATAATACTCCAAGCTGAACTTTTCAAAATTTCAAGCGCTTGTGAAATATATATAGGCAGGAGATAATAACTCAAGTTTGCATTTTCTTCCTCATTTTCCTGTGCTGTTATTCTATCCAGTGCTAATTAGGCGATCGTTCTTCTAGTTTTTCTTTTTGTATAGCTTAGGCATCTGGATTGCCATTGACTATCTTGTTGTTGAGTTCACACGTTGACATCATCGTATATAGCTGGTTGCAGAAACTTATAATGACACATTCGCTTCAGTCACATTTAAGTTGAGTCATGGCGAGTAGCACAAAATACTCGTCATGCCTTTACCGCTTCAATCACTCCCATAATCCTTGATGATGGAAAGTAGGTCCGGATGTGCTTAAACCCAGCTTGTTTCAATAGTGCCAGATATTCGTCTTCAGTCCTTTCCTTCCCTGTAAGGATACATAACATATGTATGTCAAAGAGTTTGGAGAAATGAGGAGTTTCAGGTCCAGGAACTATATGCTCTATAATAAATAGTCGCGATCCAGTAGCTGATACCCTTTGAATGTTTGACAAAATCTTTGAGCATGCCTTGTCATCCCAATCATGAAGGATCATCTTCATAAAATATGTATCCGAGCTTGGAACTTCATTAAACATGTCACCATTGACATAGTTACATCGATCTGCTGCAATTCCCATCTTATTTGCCCAAAGCAGAGTCTTGTCTTGAATAACCTTCTCCATTTCCAAAACCGTGCCTCTAATGTGTGGGTGTCTTAGAAGAATATTGCACAATAGATGACCATGACCGCCACCAATGTCGCATATATGTCGTATTCTAGAAAAGTCATATTCATCGAGTGCTTCAAGAACCCATCTAGCCTGGATCGCAGAATAACTGCTCATTGCTTGATTGAACACCTCAGCGTAGGATGGGTGGTTTGCTGCGTAATCAAAAATTCTTTGACCAAACTCCCGAACAAATCCATCTTGTTTACCATCCTTGATCATTGCAGTAAGATGTTTCCAGATTGCATAGTGTTCAGGACCCTCCTCTAATAGGATAACTCCTCTTAGCGTCTGCGGATGATCACTGCGTAGTAATTCTCCCATAGGGGTTATAGAAAAGTGGCGATCATGGAACTCATCTGGAAAGTAATTTGATATGATAATCTATATCGTCTCACCACTCAACTTTTAGCTATGGGGTGCCATTGCACAAACAACCATGAAGTTTCAAGAGCTGACTGACAGGCAATGGGGTTTCATCAGATCATCTCTTCTTCCACCTCCAGCTTACACTGGCAGACCACGAGCTGACGACAGGACAGTTATCAATGGTATTTTGTACGTGTTATTGTCCGGTTGCAGGTGGATGGACATATGCCATCCAAATATGGTTCACACAAAACAGTCTGGGAGCGTCATA
>CAYWRR010000379.1:0-1995 GCA_964460425.1 uncultured Nitrososphaera sp. | reverse complement strand
CAATAAAATTGAGTCCGCTTTTGAACGTTTTTTTAAAAAAAGCGGGCCCAGAGGGGTCCGGTTGAAAAAACTTCAAAATTTAGACTCAATGCAGCTAGAGGGCGGGTTCGGTGGGATGCAGCTGAAAATTGAGATGAATCTTCAAAGGGAAAATCAGGCTGCCAAGGGAATGAAAGGTAAGCTCGCCGCTGCGCGATTCAATGGACATTCTATCAGTCTATGGAATTGATCTATGACGGGTTCAAGCGTCCCGGTTGAGCACTTCAATAATGAAAAATATACCTGCAATAGGTTATAAGCGATATTGAAATAATAGTTTCTAGATTCTGGCTGCACAAGGTAGGAGCTCAAGGAAAAGGAGAGAGGGCAGAAATATATCAGTGGTGCAAGCAGGAAGTTATCATGGTGTACAATAGTATAGCCCACCGTTGTGTCTTGATTACCTGTTTTTCATTCCCTGAACAATCAATAAAGCAGATAAAAATGTCAGGGCTGAGGAGTGCAAAGTCCAGTCGGACTGGAGCCTCCCAAATCGTTATCTGAACATGTGTTGTTGGTATATGTGTTAGCCGTCCCAGCAGTGCCAGAATCTTCAGTTTCATCCAAGAATCCATAACCACCGTTATTGCTAGAGTCGTTCTCCACAAACTCATTGTTATTAGATGAAGATACGGAAGATATGACGGCAAATCCATCTTGGTTGTTACCAGTTGCCATATTGTTCATAATGACATTGTTGTCAGCAGATTCGCGCAAACGGATTCCTTCAAAGCCATTATTATCATTTGCTTTGTTATTTTCTATTATGTTGTTATCAGCATCACGAATGAAAATTCCAATGATGTTATTATTGCTAGCCGTATTTCCACGGATGGTATTACTATCCGAATTTTCCTGTACAGAAATTCCATCACCGTTGCCAGTAGCAGTGTTACCAACGACAAGGTTGTTAGTCGCGCCATCGGTTAATAAAATGCCAAATGTAAAGTCAGTAACATTGCAGTTCCTAACTGTGACTCCGCTCACATCAGAAAGCAGTATGCCTGTACCACCCTCTCCCTCGCCTATTATGGCTCGATTGGCACAATTAAGAGTTATATCATTGCTTGCAATTACTATGTGTCCATTGATATTGCTTCTCAGGATACACTGATTTCTATTAGGATTCCAGTTTCCTCCTATATCTCTGCAGTCTCCCCCATTAGCATCATCAGAAATGGTAATGATTGTATCAGATGTTGCTAATGCTTGTTGTTGTTGCTGTTGTGGTAACGTGAAGCCAAAGCCTGCAAAAACTGACAAGGCGGTAATAACTCCAAAAGCAAGAATCTTGTTGCCCCTGCCATTATTCATGGATCCATCTTAGAAAAGTCTGACTAAAATTTTGTGGTTATTGGCTCTATATCAAAAAATACTAACACGCTATTAGTTGTTTGTAATTGATTTTTGTAACGCTACAAACAAGATACCTCAACAAAAAAATAAAAAAGGTCATGTGATAGGTCAGTATGGTCTGTACTTAGCAAGAAGCGGAAGTAAACCAATAAGTCCTTCAACTTATCAGTAATAGATCTGATTACTCATAATCGAATAAGGTAATATTCTTTAAGATTTCGGCGATTCGAAATATTGCGATTTTTCTGTATATGCTGCTGTTACTTCTTTCAATGTTGGATATGAGAACCAGTGTTATTTGCGGGTTCGGTGGGATTCGAACCTATCATATTAGTGGGTTCAGTAATTGTTAGCTTTAAAGATTTTGGTCGGGTCGGCCCTAAGTGGCTGCGTGCTGATATCGGTACTTTGAAAAAGGTTCCGTGTTAACAGATATGTATCTAGCTAAAAAGGTTTCTCCAAGATGGCACCTTCGAGATTTAGATAAAAATTCATTTCAATCCAGAGCTCGAACTATAGTCCTCGATATATCCTGTGGATTCTTGCTGCCTTATCATATCTTCTACAAGTCCTTCGTATAACTTAAGTCTTGGAAAGACA
>CAYWRR010000378.1:0-1999 GCA_964460425.1 uncultured Nitrososphaera sp. | reverse complement strand
TCTAGGTTATGTTCCAGATTGTTAATCCAGAAGTTAAAAATTTTGCTTTTGTTTGACGATATTTCCTATGCCGCTAATTATCTTTGAATGGTCAGCTTTAACATTGGTTGTCACATACAGAAGATGGTTGTCTCCAAAGGGCATACTTATACGTTTAATATTTTCGTACTCTGCTAATACGTATTTTCCTTTTCCAATTTTTTGTGCCAATTCACCGCGTACCTTCCAGCTGTCCAAAGCCAACTTAAGCGATTTTCTGCTTTCTTCTGGATTGAGCAAATTTTCAACTCCTTCCCGATGGTCTGAGTACCTGATCTTCCCGTTAAGATCGCATATGGTTACAAGACGAATATTTGGATCCAGGTTCATAATATAATCGTAAATCTTCCTGTAGTCAGACCATGAATGATGCTGAAAAGCCTTTTTCTGATGATGTTGTACTTTGCACCTATCAGAGCAAAAAAAATTTCCACAGCAATAACATTCTATAGTATAATCTTGGGATTTCGTTCCGCAAACTACACAGGATGCACTCATGTCCATATAAATAATAACGCATAACTATCATAAAAGGATATTTTCTTTTATTTTTATTCCAAATTATGCTTATATATTCAAAGAAATAGATATTCTAATACAGGATTAGGATCTACAATAGCATATCCTTTTAGGAGTAATAGCTTAACAAATAAAATTAGGGGATAAGCCTGTATCTGTCAGCTTTATCGTCCAGCACCTTGTAATAGTGCCATTACAGTAGGGTCAACTCTTCCAGCTTCAGTCATGCTCCAGCAATGGGTTGGCATAAATATCGCCGCTGCTGCAAGTCTGCTTTCCCACTTTGGTAGCATCTCCTCTACACATTGGTTGGTTATTGTATCAATATATTTTGAAAAAATTAGCCACGGATTATCAAAACTTCCAACCTCATTTGCGATGTCGATAAAGGAAACATTCTGGTTTGCATTGGCGGCCGCCGTTTCTAAGTCCATGACAAATTCCCTCTGCACTTCAACATCTGCTTTTGTTCCCAGCCTTGTAAGATGACCAGCAACTATCGTATCAAAATCATATCTATCTAGTGCTATGTCGTGGGCCTGGATAAAACCTGCTGTGTCACTAGCTATTGCTAAATATGCAAATGGGATCCATCCTGGGAATACGATATCAATTAGCTCGAGCACATTTTGTTGAGGAGCATAGATGAATATGTTTCCAGGTAAATGATTGTCGCCATAGTAATCCAATTGCAGTGTTTGGTTTCCAATTTGTAGTGTCATATTGTCAGGAAAGGTTACTGTAGGAATTGGAGGAACCATAGAAGCATTTGTAGCAACACTCATCGCTCTTTGCAATTCATTTGCTGTTTCTTCATGTGCAATAATAGTGGCATTCTCTGGAAACATGCCTGCAGCTCCTATGTGATCTAAATGCGCATGACTATAGATTACGTGAGTGATTGGTTTGTCAGTTACTTCTTCAATGGCTTTGAGATAATTGGGTCCTAAGGTTGGGGGGGCGTCAACCGCTATTACACCTTCCTCAGTCACCATAAACATAGTGTTATAACTACCATCAGAAACTGAATACAACTGATCACCTACTTCTTGAACCAAATATCCTTTTTCAGGTGGGATCGCTGGTCCCCTTGCAGTTTCAGGTATCTGTGTTGTCTCTGTCGAATTGGTATCGGTGGTAGATTGCTGCGGTACCATGTTAGAAACAAGATTGAGGTAACCCTCTTCACCACTATATTCGTCCTGTCCATATGCATACATAAATGGGTTTGTATCCGATAGCAGACTGCCAAATAATGGTATACTGGTAGCTAAAACTGTTATCAAACCAGTTAACCTACTTAGAGTGATCATTTCACAATATTACCTAGGAGATGGCTATAAATGCTTTAGCCTCTTGAAACAATTACTGATTTGTCGTACCTGACGTGATATTGTCCCTAGTTTAACGACGATAGAGAATATACTCGAATAATCAATTA
>CAYWRR010000377.1:0-2018 GCA_964460425.1 uncultured Nitrososphaera sp. | reverse complement strand
TTAACTGAGGCAACTGCTGTTACGATAATAAGACTTTTTACCTTCTCTTTTTACATGACTGCGATAGCAGTTTCTTTATGTGCCTTCTGTGTCCTGTGTATGGGAATGCATTTTTCTCAACACTTCATGCACCTTGTCTCTAAATAGAGTCAACCCTATCCTTCCTCCATACGGTTGTCCCCTTGCTAGCGATTCTGCCATATTGCTGATAAGATTCATCTCTACCTTTGGAGGCATTGGTGGCTCAAATGGGTCAACGTATGCTTCAATTATAGTTGGCTTTTTTTCTGAAAAAGATTGGCCTAGGATAGGTCGAACCTCTGCTGGTTCTCTAATAGAATAACCTCTCCCTCCACATGCTTCTGCGTATTTTGCAAAGTCAATGGGGGAGAACTCGACTACATATTCGGGGTTGCCAAGAAATGCCATCTGCTCCCACCTTATCATTCCAAGTGTGTTGTTCTTGATTATTATGACCTTTATTGGTAAGTCGTACTGGACAGCAGTAGCAAACTCGGCCATAAGCATTGAGAAGCCCCCGTCACCAACAAAGGCTATACATTGCCTGTCAGGATATGCTATTTGAGCCGCTATTGCGTAGGGCAGCCCACATGCCATACTTGCCAAGGTCCCTGATAGAGAAAACTTCATTCCTCTTCTAACCATAATATGTTGCGCAGCCCATGATGTATTTGTGCCGCAATCGACCGAGATTATTGCATCATCTTCAAGTTGTTCAGATACAGCAGCAGCGATGAGTTGTGGTTTAATAGGTTTGTCGTTTCGGGTGCTACGTTCCCGCAAGAGACCAAACCAGTCTTGCATGGCTGCTTGTTTTGATTTTAGAAATTTCTTTTCTTCCTCGGGTCTCTGTCGCAAGAGGGAAAGCAATGCAGATAAAGTGAGCTTGGCATCACCTACCAAGCCCACTTCTACTGGAAAACGCAACCCAATTTTTTCTGATTTTATATCAATTTGGATGCCTCTAGTTTGCCTGGGTTGTGGGAGGTATTCGATATATGGAAATGAAGTTCCTACCATAAGCAGGGTATCTGCTTCTGACATGGCATCAGTAGCTGGTTCAGTACCAAGTAGGCCAATGCCACCTAAGCAATAGGGATTATCATCTGGAACAACCGCTTTGCCTAAGAGGGCTTTAACAATTGGTGCACCTAATTTTTCAGCTACTGCAATTACTTCATCTTCTGCGCCAAGACATCCTTGTCCTACTAACATTACAATTCTTTCTCCAGAATCCAGAATTTTGGCTGTCTTTTCTAGCAATGACCTATCTGGAATAATCGCACCAGCGAATACATCAGAAGTATGACCAGCAACTTTGTGTTTGGAATATCTTCCAGTAACCTTTCTTTCCTGAACATCTATTGGAATTGTCAGGTGGCCCACACCTTTCTTAGATAGCGCTGTTCTGCATGCAATATCAACAGCCATTTCCGCCTGCTCAGGCTGATTGATCATTGTATTATAAACTGAAACATCTGAAAACAAGTCAAGGAGGTTTACATCCTGCTGATAATCAGAATTCATGAGATCTGAATATATACTGCCAGTTATAGCTAGGACAGGTGTATTGTCTAGCTTGGCATCATATAACCCATTCAAGAGATGAATTGCACCAGGACCTGATGTGGCAACACATGCACCAAGTTTTCCAGTAAATTTCGCATAAGCACATGCCATAAATGCTGCTGCTTCTTCATGCCTGACCAAAACAAATCTAATTTGATTCTGTTTTTGCCTTAAAGCCTCGATAAAACCATTAATGCCATCTCCAGGTAATCCAAAAATGACATCTATGCCCAAATCAATCAAAGATTCTGCAACTACATCTGCTGTTTTGAAGCTCTCAAATTCATTCATATTATTATCACATTAGATGATGACTTCTTTGGATATGTGAGTTTGTTATGATGGAGGATCTTGCTCTATAAAGTGAAATCTCCTTATGATAATATCTGCTGATTTTGAACAATTGTAGATCGCATTTTGCATGCTCT
>CAYWRR010000376.1:0-2024 GCA_964460425.1 uncultured Nitrososphaera sp. | reverse complement strand
CAAAGAGAAGATGATGGTGTAATTGGGAAGGCCACTTTTGATAAGATAATTACTGCCTATCTCCAGTTCCAAGATCCTTCTAGTCAAAATGGGGAGCTTGAAGATTCTGAAATTGCAGGATTGCTTAAAAATACTCTAAACATAAGTCCAGCCGACAACCTGTTCGTCTATACAGAGAATTTTATTGATGATTACAGAACGTCTATAAAGAAGGTTTACGATGAGATCAATTCTGAAGAAGTGGGAGTAGACCCTGAGGAAGAAAGGCTTACGAAGGGTGGTTGGGTATTAGCGGGTGCTGCCTACTTCAAAATGAGTGATTATGTTTCGATTGCCAGTGAGTCTTTTGCTGCTCTTTCTAACATTAATCCTGCTGCGCCAAATGTAAAATGTGAGGATCCATCGTCTGATAATATAAATTGTGTGCAGAAAAAATATCTTGATAGCTCCATCGCCATCTTAGACCTATACTACTCAACGATATATCGTGACGTTGCTGTTGCTGCATTTTTGGGTTCCGAACTCGGCGGTCTCCCCGCATTTGACAATGCCTTTATTGATGGAGAAATGAATCCGGATCTTGAGAAAAGACTTTTGGCGGCAAAATCAGCCTCTATGTCGTCTCCTACCGCTGTCGTCTCTAAGGGAAATCCTGAAGAGGTTATTGATGCCCAGAACGGTTCCCTTTCAAGAATGATGTTTTCATTTATAGAGTTAATTGGAGAGGGTGTTGGAGAAGATGTGAGTCAACTGGACACTACATCAGATAGGGATGGCGGATATAGCTTCGGAAATGCCAATCCATATCAAGATGCAATTATGCTTGGCCATGGAATGAACACTATTAAAGTTATGGCATACGCGTTATCTACCGCAAATAATGTATCAATACAGCTAGCTCAGTACGCACAGAGTGCAACATCTGGGGTTGTGGCATTCTTTGGTGGTGCCGCAATTGGCGTCCCGGCTGCTATGATTGAGGGTGTATTAGAGGCGTTTATGCCAGTATTATTCGCGGTCATATCATTGTCAACGACATTAGCTTGGACTCTGGCCTTCTACCTCCCTATGATGCCAGTAATTTTATGGACGGTTCTGGTTTCGGCTTACTGCCTCATTGTTATTGAAGCTGTTATTGCTGCGCCTCTTGCTGTTATTCTGGCTGCTACGCCTGAAGGTGAAGGTATAGCAGGCCAAAGAATGGAGTCTGCAATCAAAATGCTGGCCGCCGTGCTGCTACGTCCATCTTTAATGGTTATGGGACTATTCGCATCAATATACATAGCAAAAATATCTTACATCGTATTTATTACGCTATTTTGGCCTCAGGCCACTGTATATGTAGGTGAAGGTTTGTTCTCAACTTTTGCGATTATCGTTATCTACGTCACCGTGCTTCATCAGATTTTAAGTAGAAGTATAATGGTAATGGATACTTTACCGTCTAGTATACTCCAATGGATAGGTGGTGGTGGACAGGCTGAGTTCGGTCAGCAGGGCCTGCAAAGCATCAGCCAGATTGTAGAGGGTGGGGGCTCAAGCTTACAATCTGCTGGAGGTGACTTTATGAAAGAAGCTCGCAGGAAGAGAAATATGCAGAAGGCATATCAAAACAGAAAATCTCAACCAAAAGAAGAAGCATAGCTTCTAATGAGGTTCCAGATAGGCGGGGCTAGCTAAAATATACTGCCTATCTGGACATTGCTCTAAGAGAAAGAAAGGCAGCAATGGCCGCAATTACAACAATAGACGTATCAAGACCGTCCTGATTAACATAAATCATATAGTCGGTAACTTCTTCCCATATCGCATCAGATGAGTAAAAAATCTCTCTGATAATTCTAAGCGCAAAGAGGCTCACACTTCTCAATAAAGGCTCAGTAAAATACAAGATCCCAATATAAACAAAGAACAAAAGCCCTGCCATTTCTACTGAGTTTCTTCTAACTAAATTTCGCATAGGTCACCCCAAAAAATAATTTTAAAAAGTCAAGAACTTTTTCAATACAACCACAATGTATCAC
>CAYWRR010000375.1:0-2024 GCA_964460425.1 uncultured Nitrososphaera sp. | reverse complement strand
CAAGCTACTTATTCTCCGATTTCATATCTATATGACGCTAAGAATCCCTTAAGGAAACTTTAATGTTGCATCCCATCCTGCAACTGTTGTAAAAAGATTATTGTCATAATTGAAATCGATTTAGTCACTATGCTTAAGCCAGATACTACGGTATATTGTGTGTATATGTAATCAGCAAGGAGAAGGAGAATGATGATGATGCCAATCGTCTGAACTGTCAAATTTTAGGCACGCAAGCTATAACAAAAAGCGCGGTATAAACCTAAATTTATACAGTGATGTTCGCATTTTCTGCGAAATAGACTTTAATGAGGATTCATTAACAGATTCTGGCAGCGAAATGTTTGCAAAGATTGTAGATGTAGCTACATCCCTTGCGATAGTAAAAGATGATTCAGTCGTCGCTATTTCCGGCTTTAACATGGCCACAACACCGGAATATCTAATTCTGGAATTGTACAAGCGCTACTTAGAAACAAGCCATCCTAAGGACATCTTCATAATATCAGACGCGCTGCCTGCTGTACGTGGAAGAGCGCTGGACCAAGTAGCGGAGAGCCTTTACAGCGATTTGGAGCAGGACTTTCTCCGGGGGGTCTTGATGCCCTTCCTAGCGTTTTCGCCATGGCTTCAGAAGATGGTTACAGATAATAGGATTGAGTCTTACGGATGGCCTCTTGGAATAGCGGCGTACTGGTTTAGAGAAGTGGCGTCCAGCAGACCAGGTATAATAACAAAGATAGGACTTGATACGTACCTAGATCCTAGGAAAGAAGGCGGGACATTAAACGAGCTAGCAGAGAAGAAGATGTCGTGCAAAATCAGCATCATCAATATTGAAGGGGAAGAATACCTTCTTTATCAAGCTCCAAAGCCTGACTATGCTCTCATCAGAGCTACTACCGCCGACGAAATTGGAAACCTCTCAATGCAAGACGAGGGCATGAGAGGAACAGCCTTCAGCATCGCCCAAGCTGCAAAAGCTAGACCAAAACAGGGGACGGTAATGGCGCAAGTAAGATGGTTGACAAAGTCATGGACTATGAGTCCTAGAGAAGTAGATATTCCTGGTCCTCTAGTTGATTTCGTTATAGTTGCTCCGAGAAAGTACCATTGGCAAGGAGCAACTATAGAGTACGATCCTCGAATTTCCTTCAGGGTGGTACCGCCTATAACTGACGAATTGGTAAGAGAGATTAACCTAGGAGCTAAACCGAATAAATATGAAAGAATAATTGCCAGAAGGATTCTATTAGAGTTGATTAGGTTATTTGAAGAAAAGAGAGCGCCTATCTTGGTTAATCTAGGGATAGGAATACCCGCATTGGTATCCTCTGTGGCGGCTGAAGAAGAAGTATCAGAATTCATAATGACAGTAGTTGAATCTGGTGCTTGGGGAGGAATTGCCCTGTCTGGTCCCGATTTTGGTTTAGCAATGAGTCCATTTGCTCTTTCAACATTACCCGATATGTTTTCAAACTTTGAGGGTGGGATAATTGATGCGGCATCTCTTGGTTTTTTGCAAGTTGATCGAGAAGGAAATGTTAATCCATCTATGTTGCCTAACAGGATCTTTGGTCCGGGAGGATTTCCTGTTATAGCGGGAGGAGCACCTCGAACCTACTTTGCAGGGGCATTTTCGGCTGGGCAAGCCAAGATTGACATTGTGAACGGTAAGTTACAAATTGTAGAAGACGGTGCGATACAAAAATTTGTTGAGAAGGTTTTCAGAGTTGTCTTCAGCGCACACCAGGCAATCAGATATGGACATGAAGTACTCTATGTTACAGAGAGAGCAGTTTTCAGACTTGTGAAAGAAGGTGTTGTTCTTGAAGAAGTCGCCCCAGGGATCGATATTGATAAAGACATAATCTCTAAAATGAGTTTTCTGCCTATCCGCAGTTCATCGGTACGGCAGATGGACGAAAGACTCTTCACCGATGGAAATATGGGAACCAGAGAAGACATCATCCAAATACTTCGAAAATAAAGCCCAACACCTTTTGTATGGCGACAAAGTGGTT
>CAYWRR010000374.1:0-2033 GCA_964460425.1 uncultured Nitrososphaera sp. | reverse complement strand
GAACTCATCTGGAAAGTAATTTGATACACTAGTCTATCTCATCTCACCACTCAACTTTTAGCTACGGCCTTTCATCGTACAAACAACATTGCAGTTTCAGGAGCTGTGACAGACAGCAATAGGATTTAATCAGATCATCTCTTCCAACTCCTGCATATACTGGCAGACCACGAGCTGACGACAGGATGATGACTGTCAATGACATATTGTACGTGTTGATGTCAGGCTGCAGGTGGATGGATATATTTGCCATCCAAGTTGGTTTACACAAGACAGTGTAGGAAAGGCACAAGAAGAAATGGAGTGAAAAAGGTGTTTGGAGAGAAATTATGGATTCTCTGGTTTCGTATGGCTATCAGAAAGGGATCATTAATGTAAACGATCTATCACAGTAGACAGCAGTACAATCACTGCAAAGAAAGGGAGGAACAGGAGATTGCCTACGACGGCTACAACAACAAGAAAGCGAAAGGATGCAAAGTACATATGCTGTAGTTACACGCCTAAATCATTACCAGTCTCAATAGACCTCGGACCTGGTGATGAACATGAAAGCAGGAGGAGGCTGTTCCATCTACTAAAGAACATCAAAATCAGAGGTACCACCAGAAGACCAAGGAACAACAGACCAAAGTGGGTTTACGCTGATAACAAGTATCATACTCTCTGTTGGTGATGATGTACCTTGCAGCTAGAGGTATATTGCAGCTTACATCAAAGAACGAGTAAATAGTAGGAGGAGACAGGGTATACTACATTTCTTTGACTATGAAACGTATATACTAAGATTAGAGAAGTAGCATAGAAAGATTCTTTGCTTGGATGAAGAGTTTCAGAAGGATTCAGACTCGGTATGATAGACTGGTGTCAACGTATCTGGGTTTTCTGCAGCTAGGCTGCATCTTGATATTGATGAGGAAGGTTTCCAGATGAGTTCAGGAATGATGAAGTTTTAATAAAAGTTCATGCTATATCCGTGAATTATGGTAATCTGGCTCTTGTGAAAGGAAAACCATTCTTGGCCCATCTACGGTCTGGACTTCTAAAACCAAAAAACATAGGTACCTTTGCGGTGCAGATTGCCAAATAGTTCGGAGCTGAAGTCACTGGCGTGTGCAGCACGAGAAATTTGGAGATGGTGCGCTCGAGTGGTGCAGACGAGGTCATTGACTACACCCAAGAAGATTTCACCAAAAATGGATAGCGTTATGACCTGATTCTTGCTATTGCAGGATATCGGTCAATTTTCGATTACAAGCAAGCATTGAGTCCTAAAGGAATTTATGTCATGATCGGAGGTTCCATGGCACAAATTTTCCAAGCTATGCTCCTAGGACCAGTGATTTCAATGACCGGGAATAAGAAACTGGGTAATCTGTATCACAGAATAAACCAAAAAGATTTAGTTTTTATGAAAGAGCTTATTGAAGCCGGCAAAGTAAAACCTGTTATAGATAGACATTACACCTTGTATGAGCTCGCTGAAGCTCTCCGGTACTACGAAGAAAGACCTGCGCGAGGAAAAATAGTAATAACGGTAGAACATCGAGAGCGAGTTGATCTAATTACAGAAGATGTGAAAATAATCCTTTCATCATTGTGGGTAGCGCTAATGTTAACTTATCTTTTTTGGAGATGTACTTCGGATATTCAGCGGCGATTTTAAAGTGGGAGAAATAGGAGGTATGCAAATAACTCAGAACATATAGTTGGGAACACCAATAATTAATGATGAATTCAGTTGTTATGGTTTTTCTGTCCCTGACGTTGAAGCATCCTGCAATCGATGTGCAAATATCATCGTAGCCATGTTCTTTTCTGGTTTTAATCTAAGTAGATTGCCTATATAACCTTCCGCTTATGACAGATTCTTGATAATTGTAGAACTTGTGCTTAATGTACTGACTGTCTGGTATGCTTGGCAAGGTGTTTAGGCAAGAAGGTTAGCGTACAAAAAATATTATGAAATCTAAAAGTTACTAGAACTCATCTCATAAATGGTATGTTTTCGAAAATCATGGGGCTACTATGGA
>CAYWRR010000373.1:0-2062 GCA_964460425.1 uncultured Nitrososphaera sp. | reverse complement strand
ATCAGACTGTATAGACTCAACCAATATTTATTAGTCCTATTCAGATCACTTAGATGAATATATACCAAATTGTTCGAAAAATGCTTTCCCTATCTCATTTATAATGATACATCATAATTATTATTCTTCTTCTGCAAACGTATAATGTTTACCCTTAATTCCACTTTCGATCTCTTTTGAATACGACAAGAAACTACAAGCAAGCTTTCAGAAACTTTGAAGCGATAGAAATAGACACAGTCTTATACTAAATAAATAATAATAACATTGATGACTGAAATGTCGAAAGCTGAAGTTGCAAGATTTCTAATGCAAGGTACCTTCACTGGAAAACTTGCGACAGTTAAAAAAGACGGAAGTCCTCATGTAGTTCCGATTTGGTTTGTAGTGGAAAACGGTAAGGGAAGCGGTAAAGCAGGGAATATCATTCTCACAACTGGTGATACGTCAGTGAAAGCCAACAATATTCAGCATGACGGAAGAGTGAGTATCTGCATAGATGACCAAAAATTCCCATTTTCCTTTGTAACAATACATGGTACTGCAAAAATATACCCTTACAAACAAAAAGAAGTTTTAGAATGGGCAACTAAAATAGCTGAAAGATATGTAGGTAGGAAAAATGCCAAGACTTATGGAGAGGTAAACGGTGGTGAAGGTGCAGTACTTGTCCGAATAAAGCCTACAAAAGTTATTGCAGAAAAAGATATTTCTATTTTAGACTAAAGACAATAATTATGCGTTGTAGGGCCAAACATAGGTCTGAGTCGAACCATTCTCTAACTCAAAGTCAACCTATTCAACATAGATGTAAATGGTAAGGCAATGTCAGAAGTGTGTGTTAAAACCTACTTAATAATAGTACAGGTGTGCAAGCCTGAGACAATCAGAAAAACGTGGCTAACATTGATATCCCAAGTGAATTTGGCCAAGCGGCATTGGTAATAGACGCCTATCCTACTGCGGTGAACTGACGACTATCCATACGACATAGACCCCCTTTACGTAAGTGTATAACCATCCTATAAGTTAGAAGGTCTATGCCAAGTTAAACGTAGAGGCAATTTCATATTCGCAAACCAATCAATGATCCTTCTATCTAAATAAGGAATTCTTCCCCCTGTTTCAATCTGTCTTCCATTATCTAATGCTTTTAGTGTTACTTGCTTTATCTCCGTAATTTAGCCTATATGGATACTGATAATAATACACATTAATGATGGGGTCGTGAGTAACTCAATCAACACCTCATATGGCCTTAATGCTGTTAGACTGGCTCACAAGAGATGGTAGGCTATTGTTGACTGCCAAGTTGGTGAGGTCATCTGCGTATGGATTTCTGAGCGTTATTCTCGCCATTTACCTAGACTTAATCGGATTTGATGGCTTTTTGATTGGGTTGATTCTTACTACGACACTGATAAATAGTGTAATTTTTACTCTAGTAGCAAGCTTTTACGCAGATAAAATAGGCAGAAGGAAATTTCTGCTGTTATATGCAGCATTAATGTCGGTTTCTGGTTTTATTTTTACTGTTTCAGAGAACTACATTGCTTTGACTGTGGCTGCTCTTATCGGTACAATCAACATAACTGGCGCAGAGTCTGGTGCATTTCTCACAATTGAACAAGCTGTGCTCCCCCAAACATTGAAGAACCTAAGAAAGAGAAATACAGTTTTTGCAATTTATAATATGGCCGGAACTTTTGCAATGGCTGCAGGGGTTTTACTAGTTGGTTTACCAGCTGTTCTTCAGGAGCAACTTCAGTATTTTGACATCGTAATAAACCAAATAGCCTCTATCAAGCTGCTCTTTGCTTTGTACAGTGTGCTAGGTATTGTTCTAATAGGAATTTACTTATTATTATCCCAAAAGATAGAGGTACGAAATAATCAAGATAAACGAACTGATGAGCCAAAACAATTGATAAAAATGTCATCTCTTACTCCTAAATCAAGAAGTATCGTTATGAGGTTATCAGGTCTATTTGCTATTGATTCCTTTGCAGGTGGCTTTATGATCCAAAGCATAGTATCATTTTGGTTTTTTGCACGATTTGGA
>CAYWRR010000372.1:0-2082 GCA_964460425.1 uncultured Nitrososphaera sp. | reverse complement strand
GCGGAGAGTAAATCTCTTGTACTACCGTTGCTTTAGAGCCAGTATCAGCGATGACTATATTCTGTGATATGGAAGAACTCCCATCCTCACTTAGCGAGGTTATAATCCGAAGAGGATCGTTGAGTAATGTATTTTTTGGGATATAAATAAAAATGCCTGAACCAAAAGCAGCTGCTTCAAGTGCAAGGAATTTGTCCTCGTTATATTGGACTTCATCCGCAAGTAGCCAGTGCTTGATAAGGTCGCCGTGTTTTAATAGTGATCCTTTTAGGTCAGAAATAATTACTCCCAGATTCAAAATCTTCTCTGGAATACTAATCCGGTTAATGGACGAGCCAATCTGGACTATGTAGGCATCATCATGTCCCAATTCACTCAATCTGTTTTGAAGCTCAACGTGTGGTACATGGTTCAAGGTCGCTTCTTCCGAGCTATTTGGTACATAGATCAGCTCAGGCCTGAGGCGATTTAAATCAGAATATTTTATATATAATGGTGAGACCTCTGGGGGGAGAGAAGAATATCTAGAAAATGCCGCATGTCTTAAGGTGGCTAACCACTTAGGATCCTGATTTTCATTGATCATAGATTCGATATCTCCTTTGGTAATTGAGGATAATCTTATCAACGCTTAGGCACTTTTGTTCTCAATAGTATTCCTAGAAATATGAGAAATGGTTGCTTCGATTGGCTCTGGTATATCTATCCTACTGACCCTTCCATTTCCATTTTTACAAGTCTGTTTAACTCTACTGCATATTCCATTGGTAATTCCTTCGTGAAGGGTTCCATGAATCCCCCTACTATCATAGATAGCGCGTCAGATTCAGAAAACCCTCTACTCATAAGATAAAAGATCTGGTCTTCACCTATTTTTCCTACAGTTGCTTCATGGGAGATGGTAGCATCCTCTTCATTTACCTCAACATAAGGATAAGTGTCAGTCCTTGAATTTTCATCTAATAGTAGTGCGTCACATCTCACATTTGACTTGACACCTGTAGCTCCCTTTGCAACGTGAAGTAGTCCTCTATATGTTGTCCTCCCTGAATCTTTACTAACTGATTTGCTCGTAATCCTCGAGGTTGTATTTGGCGCTAAATGAACTGCCTTGGCACCTGCATCTTGATGTTGATTAGAGCCAGCGAAGGCAACCGATATCACCTCCGCATGCGCATTCTTTCCAAGCATATATACACCTGGGTATTTCATAGTTAGTCTGCTGCCGAGATTTCCATCAACCCATTCAACTGACGAATTTTCATATGCATATGCCCTCTTGGTAACTAGATTATACACATCTTTACTCCAATTCTGTATAGTAGTATATCTAATTTTGGCACCTTTCTTAGCGATTAATTCAACAACTGCAGAATGTAGCGATTCGGTTGTGTAGACCGGTGCAGTACACCCTTCTATATAATGAACTTCGGACCCCTCATCAGCAATTATTAATGTTCTTTCGAACTGGCCTATATTTTCGGCGTTAATTCTAAAATATGCCTGCAGAGGAAGTTCAACCTTCACATTTGGTGGAACATAGATAAATGAGCCACCAGACCAGACAGCGCTGTTTAGGGCTGCAAACTTATTGTCCTCTGGGGGGATAACTTTACCAAAATGTTTCTTCATAAGCTCAGGCTTTTCTTTTACAGCAGTGTCAGTATCAATGAAGACTACCCCTTGGTTTTTAAGATCCTCATGCAGATTATGGTAAACTACTTCTGATTCATACTGAGCGCCAACACCTGCAAGAAATTTTCTCTCAGCTTCTGGAATTCCCAGTTTTTCAAATGTATTTCTGACTGATTCTGGAACATCATCCCAGGTCTTGCCTTGCTTCTCAGCAGCTTTGGCGTAATAATATATGTTCTGAAAATCAATCTTTGATAAATCGCCTCCCCAATTTGGCATTGGCTTGCTCATAAAAACGTCATAAGATCTCAATCTAAAGTCTCGCATCCAATCAGGCTCACCTTTTAGCCTGCTAATCTCTTCAATTGTTCCTCTCGATAGGCCTTTCCTACTTAAGTATACATATAACTCCGTAGAGTCCTTAAAATCATACTTACTGTAATCCAT
>CAYWRR010000371.1:0-2100 GCA_964460425.1 uncultured Nitrososphaera sp. | reverse complement strand
GCTGCCAGTGCAAAGATAGTCGCTGCTGGTATGGTACGGCTGTTATTCTTTTTGTAATTATTGATATCTATCATATCACTCGGAACACAAATGCAAAGGATAAAAGACTTTTCTATTAGTAAAGGCAGAAGAATTAGTTGTTTGGAGTATTGTAATTGTAATTGTTATCACACAGTTCGTTAATGATATTAATACGACGGCGGCGGCATGCATACTTTCTGCTGCTGTGAGCCTTTCAATGTTTTCACGTCAACCCTTGCCTTGTATGCAATTGCAAATTTGTTTCTTTATCTCTTAATCTGCAGTCATGGGTTGATTTATGACAATACAGTAAAGCACCATAAAAGTTCCATTGCTATTGCTGGCTAGCATACTCTCCTCATTCTGCTGTAAAGCTTTTAAGATCTATTCTGCTTCATTTCTTCCCATACTACCTGCTTTAGCCCCAGCAGTTTTCTAAAAGAGAGTTTACAGTGGAAGAACCAAAGCCGGCGTCGTAGCTGTTACCTGCAGCGATTCCAAACTTTCCTACCTCCTTGACTCTGCTAAGAGAGTCTGCCACCCTTCCAACTCTGTGAGCCGATCTTTTTGCACTGTGCCAAAGTCTTTTTCAGCTATACTCCTGTCAACTACTAAGCGTAAATACAAAGTCTGAAGTTAATTCAGCAGGGATCTGTATGGTATTCAGTTGGCTCCAAGCTAGGCAAATGTTGTTATCAGAAAGCAACCTGTAAGCTCTTGTCAAACCAAGACTTGTGCCGGAATTCAATCGCGTATCTGAACTCAGGATGGAGCATGTGAATTAGTGACTCCACCTTCTTCAAGCCCTCCTTTGCAGTTAGGGATGGTGGCATTTGCAGCAATAGTGCTAAGAGCTTTTTGCGTAATTGGCGCATCACATCAAAGAAATAGCTTAGTTAGTTAGTTATTATCAGGGTCTGCTAGTCGCCTTTCATGAGTTATAGATCGATGAAACTTAGCTGCAAACCTAAAATTGTCAGGGGGTCATCGAAGCCCATAGTTTTGTCACGAACAGGTTTGGCAGGCCGTAGAAGGAAGAATCAATCTCGAATCAAGGACTTGGCTATAGTACATCAGAAATTCCTTGTCTTCTAGGTTTGAGGAATGAAAGTGTAGAGGTCATGCATCGCATGACCAACGAGAGCAGCCACAATGTAGAATAACATTTGCAATTAAGTAAGAAAAGTTATCAATTGATACCCTATAAGGTCATTGCAAAGAAGTTATTTTTGCTGCCTTCTTAATTTGTTATTCTGTGATTCTTGTCTATATATGCAGCGACAAGGCATTTCTGTTGTTCTGCTTCTCCTTCTTCTTGTCTCTTTTCTTTTTCTTCAGGTTCTGTGTTGGCTAGCCTATGTGGGAGGGCCTTGTATTTGCCGCCTCATTCCTCCCTTCTATAAGTCACATACAATACGGGCCCATTCCTTGTTGATTCGTCGATCTTGAAGGAAGGATACTTGTTGCTATCGCTTAAGGCTATTACCTCATAAATTAAGGGCCAAATAACTTTGTTGCCCAGTTCTACTTCTTTAGGCCTATTCCAATCACGTACCTCATAGAGGCTGCGAACCTTTTCATTTCCACGAGATGCGGCCTTGAGCACATCGACTAATGGAACAAAGGTTTCGCCAAATGAAGTCAGGTTAATCGTAGCATTTTCAAGCGCGGCCCAGATCTCGTCACGGTCTAAAGGTGCTATGATCTTGCCTGTGATTGAATCTGTTACTGGAGTAAATTCGTTCATGGTTGTTTTTAAACCTGACAACTTGACGCACTCTTTGCATTTTGCTCTCCATGTCTTCATTCTACCGCGCTGGCTATACACTTCGCTAGGGTAGGACATCTCTGCCTTAGTCGAATAAGTCGAGTTACAGTAGGTGCATGTCAGACTAGCCGCGGCCTGATCAAACCTCTCTTGGTCTTTTATGTCTACTATAACCATTATTACTCCTTATTCTCCACGAGCTCCTGTTTCTTTGTTGCTATTCTTTTCACTTTGATAAGGCCATGCTCCTGGGTAAAGGTGTCTTCAGATATATGTCGACATTCTAATGCCTTTAACGCTGTCTCCTAAAC
>CAYWRR010000370.1:0-2111 GCA_964460425.1 uncultured Nitrososphaera sp. | reverse complement strand
CAGAGCAAAGATATCAGACATTGCGAAGTAAGCAAGAGCCGAAGACGATGGAACAATTACAGACACAGCTGAATGATGCCAAGCAGGAATTAGAAATTTTATGCGAAGAAAATAAAAGACTACGGGAACAGATGAAAGTAGATGATATCCCAGACACAGTTATTGTCGATGATGAGGTTGGACTGGTAAGAAAAGACAGGTTGTCCACGCTTAGTGAACCAAACAAACGGGGCTATTCCATCTTAGTCGGGCATTACTAAGAGGTCGTAAGGCGAAGGCTAGAAAAAAATGCTGGCAAGGCTACGGTTAGGTTATATATGCACATGAAGGATGCAAGTTCCGGGATTGAGTACCTTGTTCCGGTGAACTTCAATATCAATTTCGACCGAAGAACGACGTCCATAACACTTGATGAAACCAGAATCTAGTTAGCTTAAACCCTGTGACAGTCAATTACATCCAAATGCTATCGTATTAATTATTACGAAGTCTAGTTTTTAGTTTAGAATCACCTGAACTTTCATCGAATAAGATCAAGGTTTATTTGCGTTAACAAAGATATAACTGCTGTGTCAGTAAATCAGAAGATAGCTATTGTTACCGGCAGCTCCAGTGGAATAGGCTTGGATGCCTCTGTAACTTTAGCACGTAATGGATTTCTCACTTATGCAACTATGCGCAATCTGGATAAGAGCTCTATTGTCAAGTCAAATGCGGACAAAGAAAAACTTCCCATTAAGGTAGAACAGCTGGACGTTACTAGCGACCATTCAGTCAATAATGCTATACAAACAATTCTCTCTGAGACTGGTAGAATAGATGTCTTGGTCAATAATGCAGGATATGGACTGACAGGTGCATTTGAGGATCTTTCAATTGATGAAATAAAAACATTATATGAAACCAATGTATTTGGTCTAATGAGAGTAACCCAAGCAATTCTTCCTATAATGAGAAGACAAAAATCAGGTACTATTGTCAACGTTAGCTCAGGGGCAGGGCTCTTTGGTTATCCTGGAGGCTCAGCCTATGTAAGTACTAAATTTGCAGTTGAGGGTTTGAGTGAGTCTATTTCTTACGAACTAGGTCAATTTGGTATAAGAGTGGCATTGATAGAGCCTGGCTTCATCAAAACTAACTTTGCAAATGCAATGGTCACGGCTAAAAAAGCTCAGGATTCCAGTTCACCCTATTTACAAATGATGAAAAGAATACAAGCAGCCACAGGTGAAATAGCTAAGAGTGGTTCTTCTGTTGACGTTGTCTCTAAAGCCATCCTAGAAGCAGTTACAACCAAAAGTCCAAACCTTAGATATCTGGCAGGTAAAGATGTAGAGACCTGGGCTGCAAACAAGAAGACCATGAGTGATTCCGAATTCCATAACATGATACAAAATCTTTCACATTAAGTATAATAGCTATGTAGCATACCAGACCTTGTGATAATACTAGTTGAATTACCGAAACGCTGTTGTCTGCTTTATTAATTTTTATTCCAACTCTATCTCCAACCTTTATCGACATGTCTGCATATTCTTTCATTGTGACTTTAAAGGTAGGAGAATCTCCAAGCAATTCTCCACCACTTCCGCTAAACATATTAGATATCGTTTTGGGTAGATTCTTCATTATGTACTTCTAGAGTGGTAAATGAACCTGGAGAACTAACACATTATGCTGATTTAGGCGTGCTAGGATCAGTAAATGCAACAAATACATACTGACTACCGTCTTGTGTGGCCTCTATCTTAGAAACAATATACTCTTTTTTCATTGCTCATAATTTACACTCTTATAATATCTAAAATAAAGGGGTTAAGTAAAGAAGTACCCTTTGACAAAGCGGCTTTCTTTTACTTAGAAGCTACTAAAGGCTGCTCCTCCACTCTCTCAAGTTCTGGTTGTTCTTCTTCCTCAACAAGCTTGTTCAATCTTCTCTTGAGGAGTTTGCTGTATTCGTGGTCTGATATAAGATCACACATACTATAATATTCTGTAGTTTACTATATAAACAGATTCCTAATGAACATGAAAGTTTGTTATTTCTATCACCTATGCAGCAAAGATGAGGCCAATCTCTAATTCAGTAATGGTAAACTTGAATTTTGGGA
>CAYWRR010000369.1:0-2113 GCA_964460425.1 uncultured Nitrososphaera sp. | reverse complement strand
TAAAGATTAGCTCGAATGTGTGCGTATATATACTTCAATAGTTACTTCATTAGAACCTATGCAGAGTAGAATACATTATACATGACAGAAAAAGAAGAAAACCTAGATGCAAGTTGACAAACCAGATACTAGTCCTCTGAAGATACTGGTTGCAGGAGGAAGTGGCTTCATAGGAAGTCGGCTCATCAAAAAATTGGCTGCAGATATCCATCATAGCATACCACACTTTAGAGCAGAGATTTTGTGTTTGACGCGAGATCCAGAATCTATTAAGGATATGTTTGATAAAGAGATCAGATTAGTTAAAGCAGATGTCTCAAATTATGAAGATCTTGCAAGAGTAATGTCTGAACAAATTGACATTGCCTATTACCTTGTTCATTCTATGGAAGGTACTTCAAAACAGTGGAAAAAATTTTCTGAGAGGGATAGAATTGCTGCTATGAATTTTGCCAAAGTGGCATCAGAATACAAAGTCAAGCGAATAATCTATCTAGGCGGATTAATCCATGCAGAGGAGGAGGATGATAAGCTTTCAGAACACATGCGAAGTAGAAGAGAGGTTGGAGAAATACTACAGCAGTATTCCTCGTCAAAAGTTACGATATTTAGAGCAGCTGTAATCTTAGGTCATGGTGGCGGCTCATTTCAAATGCTCCAATACCTAGTGGAAAGACTCCCTGTCATGATTTGTCCAAGGTGGGTGCTTACCAAGTGCCAGCCAATAGCTGTAGACGATGTAGTTGAGTACCTTGCACGCTGTATAGAGGTAAAGGGTACTGAGGGAAAAAGCTTTGACATAGGAGGACCTGATATTTTGACTTACATTGATATGATGAGGAAATATGCTGAAATATTAAACAAATCTGTGCAGATCGTAATTATACCATTTCTCACTCCCCGTCTATCATCTTATTGGGTTGACTTGGTTACACCTGTCAGAGCATCCCTTGCAAGGCCGCTAATAGATAGCCTCAAACATGACGCCACAGTACAGGATGACTCGATTAGACAACTGATTCCGATCCAATTGAAATCATTTGAGGAGGCCATTCAAGCAGCAAGAAATGAGAAGGCGCAGATTAAGGAACCAAATAGGCATGTCAAAGAGATAAGCACTCAGAAAATCAATAGCAAAGTGTTGATGCTGTCGTTATTTGCAATGGCTGCAATTGGCTCTACCTATTATATTATTGATGGAAGAAGTGAACTCTACGATACGAATTGGATTCTCCTCGGCGCGTTATGGTATCTAGGCATAGCATTTGCTATATACTTTCTGAGGTATGGTGCAAGGTTAGGTGCTCTTACAGCAGGTTTATTGGGCTGGCTAACTCTTGCATTCTGGCTCATCGATAACTTTTACATTGTATGGGGTACACCACTCATAGCCTCATCTCTGGATGTGACTACCATGATTCGAAACTTCATTGGAGCAGGAATTGCTGTGCTTGTTATTGCAACTTCTCACAATCTATTCCATAAGTTGCGATGATAGAGATACGTGATAAAGATCTCAGAACATAATCAATTGATATATCTAATTACCTTTAGTTAGCACTAATATCGAGCTCAGCTATACCGACTTCGGGGACCTTACGGATTGGCAAACTAGTGCTTTCCACCGTCGGTCTGCGAATATATAACACTAGAAGTTGTGACTGACCTTAGGCTATTTTCTGGGATATGTGTACTAAATACAAAAGAGATAACCGAGAATCTCGACTGTATATAGCTAGTGATTGAACGGAGGAGGATAAGAAGGAAAAGGAAAAGGGCGATTATGTAATCTATTGGCGACAAGAGTTCGATGTGTTATAGCATAGCGGGAGTTTAGCTAGAGGTGAAACAACAGAACCAGAATTTCACATATTTTCTGCGCTTTTGACTTTCTAGCCCATCACATATATGTATTGATGTGTTTGCATAGCTTCCATTCTGGGAGAATTATTTCTTGCCATTGCTGTAATATGGAGGTGAGCTTTTTCGTACATCACAAAGAGGGAATTTGGATCCGAGGATATGCCATTGATTGCTATATCATCATTCATTAAAAACTGTAGGAGTTTTCACAGTAGCGTGACAAGATCGAGTACTAATGTTGTTCTAGGAT
>CAYWRR010000368.1:0-2122 GCA_964460425.1 uncultured Nitrososphaera sp. | reverse complement strand
AGCAGCACCAGTACCGTCGCCATCGCTACCTGTAGTTTCTCCTCCTTCCCCTTGTGTTTGGTTAGCAGCTGCTCCTTCCTCTTGTTGTTGCTGTTGTGCAGCACCCCTCAAGGATGGTGGAACCTGAAGCATTTCAGGGCTCAATTCTGGCAGAGGTGGCAATCCATACCGTTCATGTAGCCAGTCTTGCTGTCTTTCCATAACTTGTGTTGAAAAACCTGGACCTTGGTATCCAATAGTTGTCCAGAGTATTATTACTGCAGCTAATGAAACACCCATTACTAGTATGCCCCATGCAACACCGCGCATATGTGGCGAGTAACCTCTGCTTTCTTTGTTATTAGAATGCGGGGAAGACATCTTTCCCTATTATCTTCTCTATACCATTATATATAGAATGAAAAGGCGACAGGGATATAAGGATGCAAAAAGCCAAAGGCTGAACTATAAAAGAAGTATAAAGGATAATTTGTGCATGGTGGTTGTTATTTCTATCATTCACGAACCTTCCCGTCCTTTAAACGATATCTCGAACAAGATGAGCGGACTAGCAGTTGGGAAGAAGCAGAACTGTCCACATGATAGATAGCCATTTGTCTTGTAGACGCATGCGATGGCAATAAATATCGGCAGTAGGCCAAATCTTGTGAATGACATTGAAACTCTCTGCTCTAGTTGTGATTATTTTTGCCAGTGCTCTTTTGGGTTCAATTGGCAGTCTGGGGCATTATGATCCTTTTCAATACAATTTAGGGTATGAAATATCCCCGACTACAACGATTGCCCAAGAAGGAGAGTTTGCAGATAGTTCATCTAATGTTACAACAAGTGCTGTTCAGATAACAAGGGATAACACCTTAACTTTGACGGATTTGTTCACAGAGACCCAGCAATCAGTAGTTCAGGTCAGTGGTACATCAAGCGATGAAGACCCTTTTTTTGGAGTTAGCCTGGGATCAGGATTCATTTATGATAATGGCGGCCATATTATCACCAACTATCATGTTATTGCAGGAACTGATCCTAATGACATAAGCATAACGTTTACTGATGGAACAGTTTATAGAGCGAGGGTAGTAGGTACAGACCAGTATAGCGATCTTGCCGTACTACATGTGGAGGATAACGTTCCTGCAGACAAGCTAATACCTTTGCCACTTGGAAACTCTTCTGCATTGCTAGTAGGTCAAGATGTTGTTGCAATTGGTAATCCGTTTGGGCTAGAGGGCACCATGACAGAAGGAATAGTCAGCGGCCTCAACAGACTAATTCCTGTTTATCAAGATCCATTTTCTAATATTGCAGCACCTGCCTTTTCAATTCCAGATGTAATTCAAACCGATGCAGCGATCAACCCTGGCAATTCAGGTGGACCACTTTTGAATCTTCAAGGTGAAGTGATTGGCATCAATTCTGCTATCTTTTCTACGACCGGCGGTTTTGCAGGAGTAGGATTTGCAGTTCCTTCAAACACAATAGCCAAGGTAGCTCCGATATTGATAGAGAGAGGCAATTTTCAGCATCCCTGGTTGGGGGTCACTGGAATAGACATGACACCGGAAATAGCAGAGGCGATAGATCTTGGAGAGCCGAGGGGATTTTTAGTCATAGACGTAGCACAGGGTGGTCCTGCGGACAGCGCAGGAGTTCAAGGTGGCGATACTACGGTGCAACTTGGTGGAAGTGAGATTGCACTAGGAGGAGATGTTATTTTGGCAATAAACGACAGGGATATAAGAAAAATAGACGATCTGCTTGGATACCTACAGCAGGCTACAGAAGTTGGAGAAACAATAACACTTACTGTATGGAGAGACGGACAGATAATTGAAATTGACATAACACTTGGAGCAAGACCAAGCTTGCAAGAGTCACCATAAAATAGTCTAATAATATTACAGTTCACACGATATGCATGAAAAAAATATATATTTTTCTGATCCCAGCAGGCTTGGCTTTAATTGAATCTGGTTAAACTTGAATCAGATTACATGCTGTAGGAATCAGTAGGTGTTAATGGAGCTGAACCTTTGACGTATTGTATATCTGGATCCTCATCCAACATTTTGCCTAACTCCTCCATTGACATTATTATTAATTTGAATTTTAGAGTCTTTCCTCT
>CAYWRR010000367.1:0-2132 GCA_964460425.1 uncultured Nitrososphaera sp. | reverse complement strand
TGAAACATTCAATGGATTTGAAGACACAGATGGCTGCCCTGATAGAGTTCCTCCTCCAGACGAAGAAGATACAGATGGTGATGGCATTACAGATGATGTAGATGAGTGTCCAACTGAACCTGAAACATTCAATGGATTTGAAGACACAGATGGCTGCCCTGATAGAGTTCCTCCTACAGAGGCAACTGAAGAATTAATCTCGGATATACAGAATCTTGAAGGCGTTTCACAAGGCACAAAGACAAGTCTTAGTGCACCTTTGAGAGGAGTAGTGGACGTCTTAAATGATGACAATCCAAACAACGATAGATCAGCATGTGGCAGGTTTGGTGCTTTCATAAATCAGGTAAATGCAGCTGAGAGACGGGGTTCAATTACAGAAGACCAAGATGATGATTTAAGGGCACAAGCTGAGGATATTAGGATTTTATTGGAGTGTTGATAAATCCATATTAGCAATTGATGCCACGTTATTAGCTAGCTGGAGATGGATAATTGTATATGAGCACGGAGCGAAGGAGCCCCTTTAAGCGAGACCAGGCATTAAACGATGCCACATCAGGTCAGCTAGGCGAGGAGCCAAGGCCGGAACCATATCCTGAAAAAGATCCGCGCATGGAAGCAGCGCGCAAAAGGTCAAGGCAGATCTAGCACACATTCGTACATCCACATAGACCTGTGATGTGTGAATATATGTAGCTCTTGTGAGTAGCTACGGAGCTTACACTATGCTTTTTTCCTTTTAGTTTTTCACAATGCCTGCCTTCTCTCTTCTGTTAGCATGCATCTTAGGCAACCATTACGTAGCAGTGCGTCACATCCTTCAACCTTTCACCGCTGTTGCAGATCCACGAAAGGGACTCGCTGCGAACAATCAATGCAAAACTGGTAAAAAAGATACCGTCTGCATGATCTGCAAGAAATGTTCTCGTATGTCTTCCATTCGGGAAATATGTGTTTGAGCATTGTTGTAAAACAATATTGATATTTTTTGTGTGTGTATATTTAATATTCATAAAACTACACATCTAGCACAGATCATAGCACGATTTGTGTAGTGTGAATTCATTTTTTACTACCACTTAGTCAGAAGGGTATCGTATATCCCTTGATTCATATTCCACCCCTCCTGGAGCCTATGCAAAGGACAAATAGAACTTTTTTTATTTCTCAAAGCAGTTTTTCCCCCAGTTGCAGTTCTTTTATGTGATGCGTATGACAATTCCCACATAATTTTTGCCTGCCCTAAATATTCGTGTCATCTTGTAGATTATGCCATACTTTTTCTCTAACATTTTGAATGCTTTCAGCTTCTCTTCCTCGCTGGCTATCCTTGCTTCTCCTTTGACCCAGTTGCCCTTTACCCCGCCATGCATATTGCACGGAGCTATCTGCACGGAGGGATTGTTATGTATGCGTTTATACTTGCCCGTATCGTCAGAAGTCCGTACGTAGATTATGTCGTTACTTTCAACAAACCACACCGGTGTCCTGACTGCTCGTCCGTTCTTTCTGTAGGTTTCCAGGTTGATGTATTTCTCGTCAGCAAGCTGCAACAATTCCTTCTCTAACGCTCTCTATGCTACTGTATATTTGGTCAGCCTCCAATATAAGAATAAAAAAAGAAAAATTAGGTATTATCCTAATACGTATTTTGTTATATAAATCATTTTAGCCTATGCCGCCTTATGTGATATCGTACTTGAAATGGCGCTATATGTAGTCAGGGCTAAGCCAAAAGGAGAGTTCGTCGCAGATCTCAGGAAGGAGCTCAAATCTGGTAAGATATCAATGCTCAGACCATTTGGAGAGGAACTGCAACATGGCTTAGAGAATGCAAGAATTGATGCAGGGTATGCATACTGGGTAGAAGAAGATTATTGCTCCTCGCCACTTGCCATGGAAAGGGAAAGTGTGCTTGATCACTATTTCGAGGATATCACAGTTGAGCGGATCGAGTCAGAGGAAGAAGGATGGAATAGGATCAAGGACAGACCCCTGTTTTGGAAGTGATACATCTCCATATGCATATATGTATGTAATCTGTACGATGCTACAAAAGATATAGTATCAAGAAATTAAGAAAACATGTTGAAAATCATCGTTATAGATGACGACTTGCAAATGGCAAG
>CAYWRR010000366.1:0-2155 GCA_964460425.1 uncultured Nitrososphaera sp. | reverse complement strand
ATGTTGCTTGACAGTCAAATATGGGTTCAGATTAATTCTTAAGTTAACAGAGCCAAGCAGCATGTACTATCATATATATAATCGTGAAGGGCGGAGAAAGAAAAGTAGCATCGGTACTCGTAATAGAGGATACTATTATGTGTAGCTTGATCTCAATTCTGAAGGCAAAATGTGGATCTCAGGTAGAGGAAGTCCACAAGTAGCCCATCGAAAGAGTCTGGGTTACCTAAGCTGCGCCAAGTGACAACCATTAATACATGAATTCTATTGAAGATGCTCCAGGTTAGGATAATAAGATCAAGAGGCTTGAAGTGCTTTAGATGATGGGTTTATGGCTGGTATACCATAGGTTATTGATATTGGATTGGAGCTAGCTAGCTAAATCCCAGCGACTTTTATTCAAACGGTACTAATGCCAGAAAGTAATTTGAATCAATGATTTTCCCTCACGCTTGCATAAATTACATTTGTAATTATTAGACGAACTCCAGCACCAAATATGCATATAATATAGCAGCGTAACAACAACGAGAAGGCAAAAATTCTAGTAGCTCTTTTCTGCCTTTATGCCCTTGTGACAGGCATAGCATGCCCCGCACCATTCACATACATGGGGAGTAGCTTGTCCACATTTTGAGCAAAAGGTTTCAAGATTGTGTCCTTTTGCTTCGTGGTAACTGTGAGAAGCACGGATCCTTGTCATATTTTTTGCCTCAACTCTCTTGCTGGGTGCTGTCTCAATTTAGTTGATAATTTTTGAGCAGCATGGTGCTTTTCATTACTTCTGACCTCTAAATGTTTGTCAAAGAAAAGAGAGGCTTCAAAGATGCTGTCCACGTATCCTACTTGACTACCTTGCCTATTAGCAGTACTGCCAGATTTTTCCATGAATTAATAAGGGAACTATTATTCCTATTTGAAACGTAGGAGTCCAGTGCATTACAATGAACTTAATACAACTACATAATGAACGAAGCACCTTCAGAGAATAATAGCCACCAAGGACACGAAGTTACGATAAGCAATGTATCTTTAATTTTTGAAGAACAGGTAGGTATGTCCAGTGCGAATAAAGAATAGAAGTATCCAAACTGGCTGAAGAGAATTTGCAGTATATAGAGTGACGATTTCTGATTCAAGATCGTCATTTTGTAGTGACTAGACTACTAGAGTACAATTTCAGCATTAGCCTACGTTGTCTGCTCTATGGCCTTTCCCCTGCTTTGCATCGTGAATGGAATAGCTCTGGACTTTTCCCTCTGGGGGTCCGGCTCAGAGAGGTTATTGGTATGAGTAAAAACTGAAGCCATCGAAAGGCAAAGAATTTGTGCCTAGTTCCCTAAGCTCCACAGTTACAAACAAAACAAAATTTGTGCAACCTGTACTGTTTTTATTGACCTGTGGCCAAAATTTCTAAACTTTATCCATTGGAAATAGAGAGAGCTTTAATAACCTTAGTATTTTTCTTCAATATGCTTCTTGTTTTCTTATTCTTCTTCTGCCTAAAGTAAAGGTTGCAGAAAGTGCATTTGAATTTAGGGGATGAGAGTCGTCCCAGCCTGTACAGGACATCACCTGTCTATTCTTCCAGTCATATTTATCCATCCTGAAAGAGTGGCAATATCTTGCAGTGCATTCCACTTACTATATGCAGATGCTCTTTCTTTTTTCAGAACCATGGTGCATGATGGAAATAGTGACATTCTTGCTAGGATGATCATAGTTCAGGTGACTGCTCACCTGTTTCTGAATAGGGTCTAGACCATGCTATACGATTTGCAGGGTCACATGTAGCTAAGATGCAGATCATTCATGCGATCAGGCATATAGAATTAACAAAACCCTTAATGAGGGGATCCTTTTCTTCTAAAACAGTGTTCTCTACAGAATAACTCTATGAAGATCTAAAAAGAGAAGCTTATAGATAGAAGGATGAATATAAAAGAAAAGCAAAATTGGCTGGTGTCACTAGGGTAATCACTAAAATACTTGTAGAAGGAGGTAAGTCTGAAGTTCAAATGATAGCTGAACATGCCTATGCGGTAAAGGCAAACATGATAGTCATGGGTTGTAGAGGTTTTGGCACGTTTAAACATCTTATACTTGTAAGCATAGCCCAATGTGTAGTTAGCCATCCCCTGTGCCAGGTGCTTGT
>CAYWRR010000365.1:0-2163 GCA_964460425.1 uncultured Nitrososphaera sp. | reverse complement strand
GCGTCGACAGGTATACAAAGCACCAAAAACTTTAAACTAGCAATTATCATATTTCTTCAAACGAGTCATTTTGAATTAAGGTCGTTTATAGTTATTCTGATGGTAGCATCTTCTTCCATCATACACGGTATAACGACAGCCTTACAGATGCAGTTCCCACAGTTTTACATTGTACCTGCAACTGGACAGCCTACTGAAAAAGCTATTATAACCAACTCAGCTGAAAAGTTAATGATAGCGTTATTAACTGATGCATCATTTAGTGACGCGGGTTGGGGTGCCTTTGGATACAACGCCGCACAAGCACTTAATGATAAGTACGGTTACACGGTTGATTTTAAAGAGAATGTTTCCATTTCAGACGTAGAGACTATATTAAGAGATTATGCTAACAAAGGATATGACCTGATTATAGCCCAAGGTTTTGAATGGGGAGATCCAACTATCAAGGTTAGCAAAGATTATCCAGACACCAAGTTTGTTGTATTTCCTGGCTTATCAAATTCGACAAATGTTGCATCAATATTTCCTATGCAGCAGGAAGGGACCTATCTTTTAGGGGCACTTGCAGCGATGATGTCCAATACCTCGGTGATAGGTTTTGTAGGAGGGGAGAGATACCCAAACCTAGAGAATATCTATGAAGGTTATAAACGAGGAGCAGAAGACATCAACCCAAACATAAAGGTGCTTGTACGATACTTAGATGACCGGGATAATCCTGTTAAAGGATGGGAAGCAGCTAATTTACAGATAGATGATGGCGCCGACATGTTATTACAAGTAGCTGACACGTCAGGTCATGGAGTGATCCAAGCCGCTAAGGAAAATGGACTGTATGCTTTTGGTTCCTTTTCAGATCAGAATAAACTAGCTCCAGACACAGTTCTTACCTCTATTGTTTTGGATGCAGAAAAAGCATTAGACAAGACTGTGAAGATGGTCCAGGCTGGAAACTTTAGCGGTCAGATCATTAAACCGGGGTTAGAAGCCGAAGAAGGAGCATCAGGCGATGGCATCGTACATTTGGCACCGTTCCATAGCTTAGAGGAGAGGGTTCCAAGGGATGTTCAGGATAAACTTGAACAATTGAAATACGATATACTCAATGGTAATATAGTGGTCCCTGAAGTTTACGGTACAATGAACAAGTCAGCTTCTACATCATCATAAATCACTTTGTAAATACAAGACATTATCACCATTATTTCCTAGCAGCGTGAATATCAATATCAATCTAATTCCTATATCGTTGCTGAGTGAGCATATTCAGGCGTATCCCCAGAAGCATCGGCCATCTACTCGCAGTTATACTAAATTAAAAATGAAAAATCGAAAAAGGAAAGAATGGAACTCAAAAGCTATCGATCGATGATGAAGAGAGAGATAGTCGTTTGCTAATTCTAGACATGACATATCAGAAAAATCAATTGGATGTCAGTGGATACCAGTATCTTCTTTCAGTTTTGTGAGAGATAACTGATGGTAAGTAGTACAACTAATGCTTGGATACCGAGATGCAGCCAGTGGAACTAAAGATACATTGAAAGTTTAGATTACTGCTTGTAGATAAATACCCTGACGCTAGTAGTAGTTTTGCTAACAGGATTCCTGTTAGGCCTTTGATGCTCCTGTCTTTCAGTCTTAGCTGACGACAATCTTTCTATTTTTCAATCTATAATAGGAGGTGGGAAAAAACAGAAAAAGAGAGAGAAACGGATTTGTATCCGCATGAACCGATATACAGATCTATCATCTATCAAATGTAATCTCTAATATTCTATTCTTATAAGTCGCCTTTGCAGTATCGAAATTTATGGTATATGGAATGTCCAAAGTACGAGTACAACGTCCTCCGTCATAATTTAGATGAGAGATTGTAATCGAGGAATCGTCGTTGGCGACAACCTTGATATTTTCCTTCCTATTATTGGCGGGAAGTTGTAATACTATTTTGACGTTCTTATCAGATACAATTACATCTTCTGAAGAGTCCTTTACATTCCCTTCGATTGTTGACTCAATGCCTGTGTCAAACGCCGATACCGGGACAGATTCGGCCTTTCTTTTAGTTCTTTTTACCTTTGCGTAGTTATTCGGTGTGATACCAGGATATGAACTCTCTAAGACAACATCTATCTCTTCCCTTACGACCGCACTTCT
>CAYWRR010000364.1:0-2173 GCA_964460425.1 uncultured Nitrososphaera sp. | reverse complement strand
CACGGTAAAGTGTTCTGGACTTTGGATCTAGGTCTTCATCTTCAGAACTTTCTACTAAAAGATTCTACATTCGATCTCAGAAGAGGGTTGATTGGATTTAGTACTCCTTGAAGTTAAAGCAGCCATAGATCCTGTTGGGACAGGTGGAAGATAAGTGAATTCTAGATTACAATTCTTTACAAACTTTAATTCTTCTAACAAAGAACAGATTGATAAAGTATTGAAAGTCATACATGAACAGGTGCGTTCGATTTCGAATACAAAGTGAAGGCAGGCAAACTAGATTTGTATGAAGATTGGAAATGATAACGACCTGATTCACCATTATAATACGATCTCAATACTACCAAGACAATCGAAAACCGAACAGGAGAGAAGAGGCTCTACAAGAAGTGTCCTCAATCGTTCTGACTCCGTAATCTTTTTGACTCTTCATTTGTCTGTTTTATAAGTTCCGTCAGGGCATCAAGCAGAAAAGTCAATTCATTGTCAGAATAGAAAGAAAGAACCCTATGCATTCTCTCATGGAGAGGCCTAAAGGTCATTTCAATTTTCCTTTCCAATTTCATGTTTCTGACAGGCTCCACAATGGTTTTACGCCTATCTTTTGGATCATTTGTCCTCCGAACATAGCCTGCTTTTTCTAACCGGTCAATCATTCCTGTTATCGCACCGGTAGTCAGACCAGTCAGCTCACCTAACCTCCCAGCCGGCATGGCTCCAAAACGGTGGATAATATCCATGCATTTATGGTCAGTGATATACAAACCAAGTTCATCTGCTAAGGCTTGGTGAAACATAACTGCTTCAAGTGACATTTCTTTAAACTTATCGACGATATTTTGAATTATTTCCTTCCGGTTCATAATTGAATGGTGTAATATGAATAAGTATATATTAGTCTATCATTATCTTGGTAACTAAGAAAATGACTGGTCAAACCGATTCAGCTCCAGGGAACTACGCATGTAGAAACATAAAAGCGATTGCTATTAGCGTGATCTCAGTAACTGCTATGATAACCGCATCTAATATAATAGCAGAGGTCGGTGAACGCAGCGTTAATGCTCAGATGATGGGAGATCATGGTGTGGATTGGGCTGGAAACATGACATCTGGCCTGCAACAACAGCATGAACAAAAGACGATCAACAATGGAACAATCGATTTAGAACGACTCATTTTTCAAGCAATCAATTCTAGAATAAATACATCCTTAACCCAAGCCATGACTACAGCAGAGAGATCAGTAGGCGACGATGCATTTGCAGTAGCAGCGTTTGGTTCTGAAGAAGGTGGATACTTTGCGTATAGGATCATACTTGCTACGCCTGAAATGAAATTCTATTACGTTAAAGCTGACCCAGGAAATGGACAGATATTAGATACACAGGAAGTATCTCAAAAGGAATTAGATAAGATGCATAAAGAACACTCAGCCATGGTGGTGAGTAATAGCCAGGGCGAAGAAAGTGGTGTTAATGGTTTCCCGTTCATAATTCCACATTAGGATGAGAGGAAAACTGGAAATATAAGGATCACATCACACTGAACCGGGACCGCCAGCTTTCTAACTACCTATGAAAAAGTAGTGTTACCTCATCAATTATATTCCAAGATGGTAATAATTTAAAGTCAGGATGATTTTTTAGACTGATTTTAGCGCTTTAGCGGGTACTCTTCCTTTAGCTTGATGTAGAGGTCTTCACTGCAGATCCAAGGAAAGTCTGGAATCCCTACAACTTTTATGCTACCATCAATTATTGTGGTAGGAACAGCTTTCACATCATACCTTTTCATCTTCAATTTAGTTTCATCAGTCATATGATTTACGTCATAAACTATCTGACTACAACCTTCACATTTGCCAATCTGTATATCGTCTGTGATGTGCTTACACAATGGACAGTTTGCAGAAAATATTTCTATGGTGTGGTGCTGCTTCATTGCTATTCATCATGCTTTAAGGTAATTTCAGTCTATCACCTGTGGAAGTCAACACAGCAGCAAGTAGGCTTTATACAGCTCTTACAGCGAATATCATTATCTTCTGAATAACATTCTTCCGGGTAACATTGGCATTCTGCACATCTAAGTCCCATCACATATAGAACAGGGCTCGTTCTATCTATTAAAATCTATTATCTCGAGATTTATGGACTAAGAAGAACTA
>CAYWRR010000363.1:0-2185 GCA_964460425.1 uncultured Nitrososphaera sp. | reverse complement strand
GGATAGCTTAAATTGTCGTATAGCGTAATACTATATAGATCATATGTCACAACTACAGAATTCTTATCCTATGAGAGATTGGCATCTTGAAAACATGAAAAAAACAGTTGTAAAATATTTAACTGGTTTACCAGATAACGCCACTTCACATCAAAGAAGACAGCATAAAAAATATGCTGGTAACCTAGCCAATGTTCATAGGAACATACAATATGATATTAAACATGGAGTTACAATTGAGGAAGTCCTATCATTCTTGGATGAAGTTAAAATTGATTCTAAGTTTGCTAGCCTACGAGAAAAGGATGGGTGCTTGGCAAGGTTAGACCTATTAAAGATACACTTTACAACGCCTATGCCGTATTAGATTTGGGTCCTAGTGTCAGAGTTCTATCTTTTTATTGTCTTTTTGATATTATTTAATAATAAATAATAAGAGCTACTATATTTGAGAGCAAAAATCATGGAGGAGAGTAAATAGCATGAATGGTAAAGGTATTTTTGGGATATATCATGTACCGCGATAACTAGTGATCCACAGAAAAACATAGATTTTTACACCAAAGATTTGGGACTTCGATTAGTGAAATTAACTGTAAATCAAGATGACCCGACATCATACCATCTCTATTATGGTGATGATTTGGGACGCCCAGGTACTGTTCTTACCTTCTTTTATTGGCCAAATATTCCCAGAGGACGCCGGGGAACTAGTCAAGCGGTTGCAGCATCTTTTCTCATCCCAGAAAATTCCATTAATTACTGGTTGGATAGGCTGAAAAGTAAACACGTAACATTTCGAGGTCCGTATGAACGTTTTAAGGATGAACAGGTGATATCGGTGTATGACCCAGATGGACTAGAATTAGAACTTGTTGCACACAAATCTGCAGAAGATAAAGCATTAGTACATGGAAAAGCCCTATTCCTGTTGAATATGCCATACAAGGTTTTTATTCTGTAACTTTATCAGAAGAAGGATACGAACATACTGCTTCGGTTTTGACTAATGAATTAGGATTCATTCCTACATATCAGGATGGCAGCCGCTTCCGTTATGAAATTCCTACTGCGTTTAGTGGAGAAGTAAGAGGTGCCAATATTGTCGATCTCCTTTGCCTACCAGATATACAACAGGGCATTATAGGGATTGGATCAGTCCATCATGTAGCATGGCGTACTCCTTCTGATGAACAACAAAAGGTTTTACGGCAAAACATAGTACAGGCTGGATTAAATGCAAGTCCTATTATAGACAGATTTTACTTTCATTCTGTGTATTTCCGAGAACCTGGAGGTATTCTTTTCGAAATTGCTACCAATCTACCAGGATCTATGATAGACGAAAAAGTTGAGAACCTCGGCACGCATCTTGTGCTCTCTCCTTGGCTTGAGCCTATACGCAAAGACCTAGAGAAAGTTCTGCCTCCAATAGTCTATACGAGAGATGAAATGAAGATGAAATGAAGCTGGTTAAGGTAAAGCAAAATTAAAAGAGAAATGAATAACAAAAACCAACTTGGATATATCCACAGGTTTATCTCTTCGGATAAAAAACTAGAAGCAGATCAAACACCAACTACTCTTCTTCTACTTCATGGTACTGGAGGAAATGAGGAGGATCTAATCCGGCGGGACGCAATCTAGCACCTGACGCTGCAATACTAAGCTCTAGAGGGAAAATCTTGGAGAATGATATATATCCAAGGTACTTTCGCAGACTAGCTGAAGGCGTTTTTGACACAGAGGACTTGACGTTTAGAGCTCATGAGTTAGCAGATTTTGTTGAGAAGGCAGCCAATATTTATGGCTTTGATTTAAACCGTTTAATAGCAGTAGGATATTCCAATGGCGCAAATATAGCAGCAAGCGTACTATTGCTTCGACCGGCGTTATTTCTTCTGCTATTTTTTTCGTCCTACGATACCGCTAAATCTAAAGATGTTACCTGATCTTTCCAATAAACATGTATTCATATCTGCTGGATTACATGATCTAATAATTCTGCGTCGAAAAACAGAGGATCTCATCAATTTACTAAAGGAATGAGGTGCCATAGTATCAATAAATTGGGAAAATAGTGGACATGAATTAGGTATAGACGAAATTAGCAAAGCCAGAAATTGGCTTTCTTCTATTGTTATTGTTAGGAAGAAAAAATAGTCTATGAATGTTTGTTTTATTA
>CAYWRR010000362.1:0-2217 GCA_964460425.1 uncultured Nitrososphaera sp. | reverse complement strand
ATTTGGAGACAAAACGCAAAAAGGATGGGTACGAGGCTTTTCCATAGGGGTAGGCATTTTAGCTGTAATCATAGCAGGCTTGATAATTGCATCTCCATTCTTTGGAGCAGTATTGGCTGGTTTGATGATAGGATTAGTCCTATTGATTATAGGTGCACAAATGATTAGCGCAGGAATTGGAGGGAGAGAGACTCGCCTAACTCCTCCTGGGCTTGAAAGATAGAATGAAGGAGAAAAAAGAAGGAAGAAGAGTGAAGATACGTAAAATTGCTTCTTCTACTCCGAACTAGGCAAAGTATTCAAAGTGCTTAGGCAGTATTGACTAACTATAAATCATCATCATACTCCTATAATTGTTTCAATCTTCTGTTGTTTTAGGAAGTCCTTTATGGCAGCTCTATCATCTTCTTCATGCCCAATTAGTAAGTGACGGCCAATCTCAAATGCAACGAGCTTGGCATTTGGTATGTGCTGTGGTGTGTGTATTTCGAGCTAGGAAAGTATAACGGCATAATGTAAGAGATAATATTAAAAACAAACTTCAAATTTTTATCTTCTCATATAACTGTGCATTTACTATTTTTTAGAAGTTTACTAAGAGTAACTAATTATTTTAGAAGCAATATGCAGAAACTAGCAGAGGATCAAAATCATATATGTCCTAAATAAAATTTAGGCATGAAAAATAAAAAGGAAAGATTAGATTGTGTCCTTGCCTTCCAGATGTGCCCTTAACATCCATGCCATCTTTTCATGTTTTTGTACTGCTTCCAAGAAAAAGTCATTTGTTGCCATGTCTTCTAACTCTTCAGCTTCGTCAGCGTTCTTCCTAAGTGTCTTAATTATTATTTCGTGATCCTTTAGCAGGTTTGATATCATTGTCTGCGCATCCGGATTTCTACCAGGGTCTTCATTAATACTTGAGTAGCGGGCAAACTCATCAAGCGTGCCAAGAGACTTGCCGCCAAGCTGCCTTGCCCTTTCAGCTATCTCATCTACCATTTCATCCAAAATTTCATACTGCTCTTTGAAGAACCCATGCAGTTGATGAAAGCGAGGTCCTATAACATTCCAGTGATACTTCCTTGTCTTTGTGTAGAGAACATATTCGTCACACAAACGCATATTAAGCGTCTCAACCAGCTTTTTACGAGCATCCTCTTTTACTCCAATATCTGCCTTAACATCGTGCTCCATTATTGCTGTAGATGTGGCACTACTACTACTTTTTGACGCCATATGTTGATATATCACACAAAATTATATATGAGATATATAACAATGAGGCAGACAACTTTATTACACTGAGCGCCTACAAGTTCTGCCAAATATGGCAGTGCGTAGGAAAAAAAGAAGCAGAGTGACTGCCCAAGATATCGACACCATGTTTCGACTGGCTGAGCTTTATAACACAGACTATGATTTCCAGGCTGCCGAGTGGTTCTGGGGCCAGTTCTATGAAAGAACAATCGAAGACTTCATAAGCAAATACTCGCATGGAAGTAGAGAGTATCAGTTCTTTGAAAGGATCACGTCAAAGTGGGAGCTTGCAGGCTTGCTTGTGGAAAAAGGGTTCCTAAAGGCTGATCTATTTTTCGACAGATATGGGTCACTTCAGACGGAGTGGGATAAATGCAAACCAATAATCTATGGTCTTAGGGAAAAGTGGAATGAGCCACGACACCGCGAGAATTTTGAGCTTTTGGCAGATCTTGGCCGCAAGTGGCAGGAAAAGCACCCTCCAAAGGTATGATGGAGGGAGGCATCTAATGAGCTGTGGCAGAGTTATTGTAATGCAAATTATTTACCAGCAGCAGCTCTGATTCCAGACAAAGCTTTACTTTGAAGATTTTACTTTTTCATCATCTTTGCCACTATAGCGATACACATGATTCTCTATGTCAACATTATTGCTAATTCGGCATAAAAGAAGTTAAAGGAAAATTTTGACACTATTCAATCTTAGGGACATTTGAGGCTCCTGTTAAATTAGGGACATAGAATATTAAGTTGGGTACATGACATACACATATACACAAACACAAAGAGAAAAAATCAGTTAGCTAGCATTGTTGGTGTTGGCTACCTTATAATGATGGATACGGCTCTTGTATAATCATATGTATTGATATACAGACATAAAAAAAGAGAAAATAGCAGAAAAAAGAACAAAAAACTTACTCAATGGCCTATTTGTATTTGCCTCTACATCTCTTT
>CAYWRR010000361.1:0-2238 GCA_964460425.1 uncultured Nitrososphaera sp. | reverse complement strand
GCACCATATGAGGCATCTTTATTAATAAATGATATTTTAATTAAGAATGGAACAAGAGATTCTATTGATATTGATATATACACACCAACTCCAATTACTTTACCTGTAGCTGGAGCACAAGTAAGTCAAGAAGTTGTTGAGTTACTAAATAACAATCGCATAAACTTTCATCCGTTGCATAAAATAAAGATAGTATTAGATAAAGACAAGATAGAATTTGAAAGTGGCAATAAGGAAAATTTTGACTTGCTTATAGGAACTCCGCTTCATAAGGTACCCGCAGTTATAAGAAATTCTGGCCTGATAAAGCAAGGACATAATTGGATTGATGTCGACAAGTTCACCCTAATGACAGAATCTGAAAATGTTTATGCAATAGGGGATATAAATGAAATTAAAGTAACTGAAAGCATGGCGATCCCAAAAGCTGGGACATTTGCAGAGGCTGAAGCAAAGATAGTTAGTCAACAAATTATTGATGATATTGAAAACAATGGTACTGGTAAATTATCATCAAGGTTTGATGGGAAAGGTATTTGTTTTATGGAAACTGGCAACGGGAAGGCAGGTTATGTAAACGCAGACTTCTACAGCGAACCGGGCCCTAAAGTACTTCTAGAGCTACCTTCTGAAGAATCATACAAAATGAAAATAGATTTTGAGAGAAGCAAGCTTAATGAGTGGCTAATGTTATAGTTCATATTTAGTATTATTTGAGTTATATCCTGATAATAAACTCGAGAAGAGACTTGGCTGTCCAGGAATCTACCAAACTCCTGTTACTATACCATTCAAACAATAATTATTATCTATCACCAGTTTTCTAAAATCTCAAAAAGGATAGAATGTAGCATTAAAACTGGTGATGAAACGATACACTTGATCTCTAGACATGTTTGTCTAGAAAAGCAAGTGTCTTTTCCCAAGCATCATTTGTCTCCTCTGGTGCATAGTTATCACCAGTGGGATTCGCAAATGCGTGTCCTACCCCTGGGTATAGGTAAATCTCATTTGTAATACCAGTTTGATTCAGAGCCTCTCCAAATTGATCTACAAGGTCAACAGGTATTGATTGATCCTGGTCACCGAATATCCCTAGTACAGGCCACTTGATTTTGGCAAGTTCATTTGGATCAATATCGATATTACCATAGTATAATACCGTGGCTGCTAATGGGTTCTCATCACTATTCAAAGCTAGCTGTAATGATTGGCCACCACCAAAGCACCATCCTAAGGATGCTACTCTTGAACTGTTAACATTAGGAAGTGATCCTACATATTGTACTGCAGATTGCAAATTTTCAACAGCTTGATCAGGATTATCTCTTACGGATGAAGATAGTTCTCTTGCACGATTAGGGTCGTCTGTTACTTCGCCATAGAGATCGGCTGCAAGCACTACGTATCCCATACTTGCCAGTTCATTTGCCATATCTTTAATGTTATCATTTAAACCCCACCATTCATGAATCATAACTACGGCAGGCAGTTGAGCCGTCGCATTGCTTGTTATAGGCTGTACTAGGTAGCCAGAAAGGTCACCATAGTAGTTAACAGACTGATTTTGTAGTTGAACAGGCTGAGAATTAATATCGTTACCAGATAATACTGTTGCATTTGTTGCTTGTGCATATACACCTTCTAGTCCTGCTGTAATGGGTAAAAGTATCGAACTAATAGATAATACCAAAATGATCCGTACGGCCGAATTTTTCATTATTTCATATGGTAGCTTATTGTTTATAAGGATTAGTAGTTTAGGCTACTTGTTATAGGTCTATTATAGGCCGAAATCAACTGTAAGCAATTCGCCAATTTCGAGCGAGACAAGCAAAAGGCTATATTATTTTTGGAAAAGCCGCATCACTTAACCTATACATTGATGATAATTGACCAAAAGAATGGAATAACTAGAATCGTAAGTATCATTCTCCCATCAACGTTATTGTAGACTGTATTCCACGAATTCTGGTCATATGCTCTCCTATAGACTCCTTTAATAAGTCTATATTATCATCCGACAACTTGATAACAATATCATACGGTCCCTCTACTCTGTTAACTTCTGTTACACAAGGCAAGCTGCTTAAATCACCCATAATTTCATAGCCAGGGTACTTATTATCGCATAGAGCTAACACATAAGCTGTTGGCATTATGATAATATTATAAGTAGTTATACTATTTGAAGCATCCAGAGTTTGTCCCTTTGATAGTGAGGACCTTTAGATAGTC
>CAYWRR010000360.1:0-2239 GCA_964460425.1 uncultured Nitrososphaera sp. | reverse complement strand
TGGCACTGATAGTAACATCATCACATATCAATAAAATTAACAATGGCAGCAGCAAAACTACTAATTATGGTCGTATTAGTTGGCAGCAACAACAACTCTTGAGTAAATCTACAAGAAGTTTAAAGACCTCTTCACACAAAGTTCTCAACGGAGTAGACCTAGAAATAAGAGGAGAATTCGTGACAATTGTAGGATCCTCTGGATGCAGGAAAAGTACGCTGCTCAACATAATTGCAGGACTTGATAAACCTTATTTTGGCAGCCTCCTTGTTAGAGGAACTGTCAATGATACCAATAATACCTTATTAACTAAAAGGATAATGATATTTCAAGAAAGCGCTCTATTTCCATGGCTCAATGTACAAGAGAACATAGAGTTTGGACTAAGAATTGCAAACATACGTAATGAGAATAGGCACCAGGTCGCTGACAAGTATATAGAAATGGCAGGATTGTCTAAATTTTCTGGATCCCTTGTCTACCAGCTATCTGGGGGAATGAAGCAGAGAGTGGCAATAGCTCGTGCCTTTACCATGGAACCAGAAGTTCTACTCATGGACGAACCATTTGCCACGCTAGACGTACAGACTCGAGATTTGCTTCACGATGAGCTGGTAGGCATTCACAATACAACTGGAAAGACCATCTTATTTGTCACTCATAGCATCAATGAAGCAATACTTCTTGGGGATAGAGTAATAGTTATTTCTTCTGTGCTAAAAGATATCAAGAACGAATTCCAAATTGACATAGCAAGACCTAGAGACCCAGAAAGCCCTGAGCTGTACGAAATAAAAAAACAAATTCTGAGAGAATTTGAAGGTGATTTGCAGATTGCTAAAAGAAAATGATAATGAGAATTCTGCAGCTATCCCTGCTACTACTAGCTTAGCTGCAGGAAAAAGAGATAGGTTGAGAAATGAGGGCAGAAAGAAATATCGATTTGATACAACAGATGTGGCGAATATTGCACTTTTCTTGGCAGTATTTGTAGGTTTGTGGCAGCTCGTGACTCTTCTTGAGCTGTGGCCAAAGACATTATTACCCTCTCCTGCACAAGTTGCAATTTCTATCAGTGAATTGGTAGCAAATAATTCTCTCATCATAGGAATTGCTACAACGTTGTGGCGACTTGCAGCTGGCTTTGCAATATCTATAGCAGCAGGTGGCATAGTTGGTCTTGCAATGGTAAAATTTCAAGGCTTTGGCAAGACCATGAGCTCATTTGCTGTAGGGCTCTTGACCTTTCCAAGTATTGCGTGGGTTCCATTCTCTATACTGCTCATAGGCTTTAGTGACTTTGGCATATTATTTGTAGTTGTGATGGCATCCGTGTTTTCAGTGATGATATCAACCTACGGTGCAATCAGAAATGTACCTCCTATCTATATCCGTGCATCAAAGAACATGGGTGCTAATGGCTTTGCCCTTTTTAGACATGTCATGATTCCTGCAGCTACTCCTTCTCTAATAGTGGGCATAAGGCAGGCATGGTCATTTGCATGGCATGCACTAATCGGTGCTGAGATGCTGATAACTACCCTGTCGGGATTGGGGTACATACTTGCAGTAGGAAGAGAATTCAACGACATGAGCCAAATAATCGCTGTCATGATTACAATCTTTGTGATTGGCATTTTATTTGACAGAATAATCTTCCTCCGACTAGAAGAAAAAGTACGGTCCAGCTGGGGATTAAATCAACGTGCAGAATAGGAAAAAATGCCTGTATATTGTCCCCGTCTACGAGCATGGCCTAAATACGCACATGTTATGCTAAAACATCCTCATCATCTCCTATAAGTACTACTTCTTTTTTAACGCCAAAGGGAATGCATGCAAGTACAGCCTTTAGGCTTATGAAGTCCTTCCGCTAGGCAAAGATACTGATAATGTCCCAGCATGAACATGAATTGAAGTATCTCCCTCCTTTTTACAGGCAAAACACTTCCACTGTACAGTCTCTTTACACATAGCACACGTCCTGACGGGGTCTAACTCCTGACCGCATGACCTACATAGCATATGGATTATTATTGTCTGCACGAAGAGCCTTTTTAACAGTCTCATACTCTTAGCTTTAGATATTTCAAAGAAACTAATTCTATATTGCTCAAATAGAAAAAAAATCAAATAGAAACTAATATAAAATAGCAAAAGGAGTTTCCGGAATCTGCCCTGCCCTTATAACTAACAGACTTTAACCAATTAACGATTCACAAAAAATTTACCTTTACAA
>CAYWRR010000359.1:0-2255 GCA_964460425.1 uncultured Nitrososphaera sp. | reverse complement strand
GCTCTGCATGGTTTACAGAATGGACAGAAAACAGGATTGGCAAGCTTGATTCTGAAAAGTTAGGTGATCTACCAGTATGGCTTTCAGTTTCAAAAGATGAGATAGAATTAGATTCCACGAACCTAGAAGGTGATGAATTAGAGATTCTGGTCCACCCTAACAGAAGTGAATTGGACAAACCTGTGAGCATGACTATCGCCAGCTCCATATCACACTCTGGAAGATTGTGGAACTTTACCGGAGAATTTAGTGAAAATGAATTTTACTTTGTCAAAGGCATCAATCAGGAGCCTCATGCAGTTAATCTTTCGTTCAAACCATCAAGGGACTTGCAACTAGGAAATTACAGCCTGACTATCGGTGCAAGGTATGAAACTGTGACATACAACAAGATAATCAATTTGGTTGTCAAGTGAGTAGCTTTACACAAAGCAATGCATCAAGTTGTATTTCGACTTTCTTTCAGTTCTTTCGAAGGATCTTCTTCTTCTTTTTCTTCCCTTGTCTTAGCAGAATGATGAGGCGTTGGAGTAAATAGAATGTATAAAATCAACATATCGACTGGTATTTTCAATAGGTGTAATACCTCAAAATACAAATGGAATGGTTGAAAAATAGATACACACCTTAGCACACCTAGGGGGGTGTGAGTTATCTGGCAAACCTCATTTCTCATTTATGTCAAGATGGTCACGGCGAAGTTTATAGCATCTATCTTCTATCAAAATACACACTATCGTAATTGTTATCATCATTACTATTATGATGCTGCAATAATCTGCTATGATAGTATCACAATTCATCATTCACAATAGCGATAGGGCTCTCCCCCATGCAACTTTACGATGGAAGGAAATACTACTACTACCCATCATGACAACTTTAAGCAATTTTATCATTTAAAGGTCCAATTTGGTTGAAAAGTGAGCATTACTGGCGTGTGAGTAGTGACCCTGTGGCATAGAGAAAAATAACTAAACAAGTTTGAACCTTTGTGCAAATATTGTGGCAGATCCCGTAATCAATACAGCCAGTGCAGCAGTCATAACACCAGCAGGAAATTCCGGCACTACTGTTATAGGAAATGTGGCTTCTTCATCAGTTGGTATTGTAGGGGCGATGCCTGTACCCGCAAGATATACCTGTACTGTGTAATCTCCATTTTCTTGGAATGTATATGGGACCGTTAGTGTGCCCTCAACGTTGTGAAGAAGAGCCTGACCAGTCTGACTTGAAGTGCTGAATACTACTTGACCATCTTTCAATATCCTAAAGTCATAATCTTGGTGCTCATGAACTGTGTCTGTACCAGGGTCTAGGAAGCTTACCTGGAAGCTAGCCTCTCCACCCTCACTCCACATAGGTTCTAGACTGATATCAAGGGTGCCATCGCTTGTGGTTTTCACCATACTACCATCTTGTGCGTGGGCGGCTACAATAGTAGTAGTGCCAATAATTGCTGATAACAGCAGCACAATCACGAAGAATGTATTAATTGCCATTACTACATTTAATGGATCCGGGGTCTAAATAAATTATTGTAATTCTTCCTAGCAACAATACCGACAATCCAAGCTAGGCTAAGGGTAACGGCATAAAATAAAAATAGATCGAGCTGCCCAAACTCAGGAGTCACACGTATTGGTATTGTGGCACCCTCGCCCAAATCTTCGATATCATCTATCCTTATCTCATATGAGCCCTGATCCTCAAAAATAAACTCTTGAAAAGTTGACACTTGATCTTGGCGGTGGACCTTAAGCTCATGATCACTGTAAATGGAAATGTCATACTTGATGTATTCAATTTTACTGCCTGTGTCAGGATCAATAAAGCGTATATCAAATCTGTTTGGGCTACCAATATTGGCAGAGATCCACGTTATTTCAACCCTAAATGTACCCTGATCTGATGCTGCTTCAAGCTTGATCTGCCCCTGTGCAGTCAACGGCACCAATGTTGCAAGGCCTGAGAATAGTGCAAAAGAGAGAATAATAATAATGGTAGCAATGTTGTTATGCAAATGACTTGATATAGAAAGCCATTAACGATAATAATATCTATTGTGAGGTTTTACTGCTTTGATGATAGTGTATGCATTGAAAGATACACCTTTACCTCTTATAATGTTGTGGTTCACAGAATCATAAACCTACGTTTTGATGATGACGTTATTGTAACTGGAATTTAGATGTGCCTGCAAGGTTTTTTGCTAAATTAATACAATAGTCTAGACTGTTATCAGAGTAGTTCAA
>CAYWRR010000358.1:0-2292 GCA_964460425.1 uncultured Nitrososphaera sp. | reverse complement strand
TGAAAGTGATGACCTAGACTGTTATGAACATACTCTCCATCAGCATGGATCGCGACTCCTGATATAAATGGGGTGCAAGTTGATGTCGGGTTCACCTCCAAGTTCCAAGAGAGCTGGAACGAAGGAGACGCTAAGCGTGCCATTCTGCAGTTCGTTACCAAGGCTGCAACGCTGGGTGTTGTGTTTATCAAACCGGATGATCGGATTGCTGTGTTCGACAAAGACGGTACCTAATGGGCTAAGCAGCAATACCAGTTCAGCTTGACTTTATCATTTGCGCACTTACGGAATCAGCGCAGATGGATGTGACCATAGCAGAGCAGCAGCCTTACAAGGCAATACTCAGTTAAGATCTATCCTTATTCGAGGCAAGGGTGGTCGAGCAGCAGGATGCGCTTAATTTTAGAAGCAGCCAACGGAGGGAAGTTGGCTCGTCGGTCGGTATATTATCATAAACATCTCAACAAAGTATTTTGAATATGTTCCCTTTAGGGTAATACTCTTTTTGCCTTCTCGATGGCTAGTAAACTACTTTGATGAGAGTTATTTCAGGAATAGCGAAGAAAAAGATAGGTTGGCCGTCTGACCTGCTTGGTCAACCAATCAACTGCTTCCTAGTGTCGGGTTCTGTCCCGCTGCTGTACTAGAGGTTGTGTCTGCAGTAGTTGTGGAAGTAGTATTAGTTGCTGGTAACACCTGCAAGGCAGTGATGTTACCTATGTTTAGTACGTCTTAGGTCATCCATCTGTAGCCAATAGGCACCGGGCCCTAAAAAATGCGTCCTATCGACAGGGGAATTGGTTGATGTCAATAAATCTACAAAGACTTCAATTTATGATGCTCTCGTATCCATCTTACTGATTATGAGAACGATGGAGAGGTGTATATTTTAATTCTAAATCAGCTAACTTAACGATACAAGCCAATGCCTTTATGAGATGTATTTGGTAAGCAAACACATAATGGAGAATTTTCTAGTCAGATGTGAGACTGAAGATGAAGCGATAGAGATTACTGCATAACTAATCTACCTCAAATAAGATATTAGCATATTACCGTAATCCGTAACGGAATAGTGGAAGAAAGGTGCAATCTTGGCAGCGTAGCCTTCCATTCTATACCCAGTTATAAACTTAAAAAAACTGGAGTATAACCGCATATAGCTATAAACCTAAAACTGGCTTCAATTATTAGCGAATAGTTGAATACGATTATTACCGGTATCGGCCACATATACGTGTAGACCTGATGGGTCAACATCTATCCCTTCTGGTTCTGAAAACTGATTGTCATCCTCACCTGTTAAACCCCATTTTGCTATAAATTCGCCACTATTTGTAAATACCTGTATTCTTCCGTTATCTTGATCGGTAACATAAACATTACCTGAGGAATCTACAGCAACACCTGCAGGATTCTTGAATTGTCCATCTTCTTCACCCTGAGAACCCCATTGCATCAGGTATTCACCATCATTGGTGAATTTTTGAATTCGGTCATTCTTCATATCTGCAACATACACATTGCCCTCTGAATCTATATCGACACTTTCTAACCAAGTGAACTGCCCATTGCCTTCTCCTACTGAACCCCACTTAGTTATGAACTGTCCATTGCTGTCAAATTTCTGAATATTAAGAAGTTCTGCATCAGTTACATATACGTTGTCAGAGGAGTCAGTGCCGAGTCCATGAGGATGTAGAAACTGTCCATCTCCCTCTCCTTCTGAGCCCCACATTGTGATAAAGTTACCATTGCTATCAAATTTCTGTATGCGATGATTGTTCATATCTGTCACATACAAATTGCCTTGGGAATCATACGCCATGCTATGAGGTTTATCAAACTGTCCTTCGGCCTCACCAGATGACCCCCATGATTTTACAAATTCGCCGTCTGGTGTAAACATTTGTATGCGATGGTTTTCGTAATCTGGGACGTATACACCATGCTCAGTGGCTATAACATCATTCAGTCCACTAAACTGGCCTTCCTCTTCTCCTTCAGAACCCCACTTAGCAAGAAAATAATAATCTTTAGAATTAGTTTCTTGTTGTGAATATGCAAGACCTAACGTAGTTACAAGAATGACACCAATCATTCCAGATATTCTGCCGATTCTAAAATACTTTTGCATTTCCAACAACGTGATAATCCAGACTAGATATGACAATATAAATTTTTATAGATTCTGTAATATGGGTCAGGTAGAGAACATCTCGTACATTCTTGTGTAAGAATCTGCTGTTTTTAGTAATCGAGCGTGATTGCGATTGAATGCAGTGCAATGTA
>CAYWRR010000357.1:867-2324 GCA_964460425.1 uncultured Nitrososphaera sp. | reverse complement strand
ATGTGTGATGGAATCCGTAGAATGAGCAGAGAATAAAAATAGATTGTAGCCCTGCTTTAACGCAGGACTCAGCTATCTATTCTGAAGTCTACTCTCTTCCATATTAAGGGAAGACTCTCTGCAATCTTGTTGATAGCACGAGCAGCTACTGCATCTATGTCCTAGGTATGGTTCCATAGATTGTTTGTCCGTCGATTACACTCACGATGGCACGTTGTCCAGCATCTATTATCCTTGTTTCATCAACATCAATGCCTTCTATGGCTAGAACTTGACCCCTAATTGATATTGTCATTGGAACACTATTTATGACTGGTGCAGCGCCACCGTCAAGATAGATGTCACCTACTATATTTGAGCTAGTTGCTGTAGCAGTCGCGTTACCCTCTGTCACTTCAAAACGATGAGGGGAACCCTCACGAATGGTAACATTGTTAAATGATGATCCATCCACTGCTGCTACATTCATTTCTGCTACAAAACTTCGAACAAGGCTTTCATTTGCAAATACTCTGAATCGCCCAGTCGCAACATGGCTACTGTCCCCAGTGGCAGTGAGAGCATCACCACCAGCGCCCTGTGCAGATAGGCTGGTGCCTATAAATCCACGCACCGCATCAACGTTCCTGTCAGCCATCATATACGTAGATAGATCTTGTGGGGGGGTGGTGGTACCCGTGTCAGCAGGAGCAGCAGGAGTAGTGGGAGTAGTTGTCGTTGGCGTTGTCTCCTCTTCTGTGGTCGTTGGCGTTGTCTCCTCTTCTGTGGTCGTTGGCGTTGTCTCCTCCTCTTCCTCCTCAACAATTATACCTCCTCCTTCTTCTTCCGCCGGCTCTTCCTCTTCAAGAAGAGGAAGATTGAACTGTCCAAAGGCTTCTTGTATGATTGTTCCCCCGTATCCAAGACTAGCTGGCAATAATAAGAGAACACCCAAGCTCATGGCAGCAATTGCCGCCTTGCATTTATCTCCTAAAAAAGCAAACTGATCTGTCATTATTACGACACACCCGGAATCATTTATTTTGATTTCGATAAATTACTCTAGTAATATTCCTTAGTAGGTATTTATAATAAGATACTACAGTTATACTATTCGTACCGTAACCTTAATCATCTTAGCTAAAAGGCACTAACCTTTTGGGCGTTCCTCCGAGCGTATTCGTGTAGTATGTATTGCAATAGGTGAAATTATTTCCGCTGTGGTGTTGTGTAGTTTATAGTAGCTTATGGCTTGATAAAGGCATAAGGTGGGCTTGGACTCTAACTGTAGTAGTTCTTTTATTAGCGTTATGTATTAAATGCTATCCCACTTGCTACAGGAAATTTAGATGGAATAGTCAGCATTATTATAGGCGGAATAATACCCTACTACATTTACAGACCACCATATGTCAAGTCATATTTTTGGAAGAGCTTCGAGTCCTGCACCTGCTGAAGCAGCAACATAGGCACTCTGT
>CAYWRR010000357.1:0-857 GCA_964460425.1 uncultured Nitrososphaera sp. | reverse complement strand
ATACTATAGAGACCTTGTTGAGACTAGTTAATAGTATTGGCAAAAGCTTAGCACTCAGAAATGCACAGGCATATGTAAGCAGTTGAATCCTTTGTATTTGGATCAGGGGAGGGTTTAGTATCTGCCAGAATGCAGAATTCGGGATGAGGCTTATAGTTTTGCAGTTTTCTCTTTTTTGTTCATCGACAGCTTTTTAACCTATTTGCATTGGTACAAGATTTCTACAGGTTCAATACATCCTCTTGCTTCACCTTTCTATCTTATTTAGAGCCATAGAAAAGATGAGCAGCGTATATACAGTGAACGATATCTGTAGTTCTTGCATACAGATATTGAGTTAACTCCACAGATAATGGCACAAAATGTCATTCGACTACAATAATTATTTATGGTCATTCCCTTAAGGACTGATGCTGTTATATATGCTACTTGTATTCTTGCTAATAGACTGCCTCTTGATATTTTCTTCAAATTCATCAAGGCAGTCCTTGTCATCAATCTAATTGTATCGTCTAGATTCTTGCCTACCTGCTTTTAGTTCATTGTGTCAATAATAATTCTTAGTGCATGAATGTTTAATCTTTTTTCAATCTTTATCTGGCCGTGTAAGTAGTAGTAGCAATTGTGTCTACTATAATGAAACTTACCAAGAATGGAGAATATAGCTTCAGCATGTACCACAAAGACAGCAATAACTTTTTTACTCATTAGAGTGAAATATATTTGAACAAAAACTCTGAACATAATTGATCAATTCATAAATTAATAACGCGATTGCATCTTGGAGGAGGTTACATACATGCATCCAGATGACCTAAAAGCAGTATGGATTTGCCATGAATGTCATAAGGTATTTG
>CAYWRR010000356.1:1969-2324 GCA_964460425.1 uncultured Nitrososphaera sp. | reverse complement strand
AATCCAACCAATATTTCATATGATGGTACAGGCAGCAGCATTATTTTACAGTTTTTATAGATGGTGATCAAAGCTTGGGCCTCTCAAACAACATCTTTTAGTTCATTTGCAACACCAAGGACTGCAACAGCAATTCTTCCACCATATTTGTCCCCCTCCCTAGTTACTCCAAATGCCTTTTTAAAAGACTCTTTAGATATACCAGCTAGCATATTCCCGCTCATATCTATTATTGATATAGCTAGTATCTCATCATTAGTGGATAAGATCTCATATGCTATTCTTTGTGCAATACTAGAAGTAACCGGCTTGATGACTTTTTTATTTAACTTGACAAGAATATAAAATATTAATA
>CAYWRR010000356.1:0-1959 GCA_964460425.1 uncultured Nitrososphaera sp. | reverse complement strand
CCTATATTGGAAACGCAACATAATTTTTTCTATTTAGCTGGCTGAACAGGTAGGGGGAGCGCCTTATAATTTTCGATTGGATTACCTCATTTTTAGATGAATCTTGCGTTACACATGGGATGGCCTTAAACATAATACAGGCTATTATTTTCCTATACTAGGAACAAAAATACTCCTGAAAATGAGGACCAAGTATACAGTGTCTATAATGGTAATCGCTATCGCTGTTGTAAGCACAGCTGTAGTTCTTTTTCTGAGGTCTACCAATTCAACCGTAGTTGTATGGAGCGGCGGCCCTATTTTGCATGATGACGCGCTTGATGTGGAGCTTATTGCAGAGGGATTAGATTTGCCTACAAGTATGCGCTTTATAGACGACGGCACGCTCTTCGTTCTGGAAAAGAATAGTGGACAGGTGAGGATTGTATTGGATGGCAAGCTTCTGGAAGAGCCAGCTATTCAGGTTGAAGTATCTACTGGTCCAGAGCAGGGCCTGCTTGGGATAGGGATTTGGAACGGAAAGAATGATACTACTTCAGTATATCTTTATCTAACTGAAAACAATTGTAAGAACACTAGAAATCTTGTATACAAATACCTCTATGACAAGAATGAGAAGGTACTTGAAAATAAGACAGTTATTCTAGACCTGCCTGGCGAGCCGGGGCCATTTCATAATGGTGGCAAAATAACCATTAGAGATAGTGACAGTTACATGTATGCAGTGATAGGCGATGTCACCGCCGGAGGAGGGATGCTGGATAACCAGATCCATGGCAGACCACCAGACGACAAATCAGTTATCCTACGTGTAGATAGAGATACTGGAAGTCCTGTACAAGATAATCCCTTCTACAACAACAAAAACTATACCGGCGACATGGAAAAGCTCCAACGATACTACGCCTATGGCATACGAAACAGCTTTGGCATGGACTTTGACCCGGTGACAGGCAAGCTATGGATAACTGAAAATGGAGATCATGCATATGATGAGATAAACATTGTAGAGCCTGGCTTTAACAGTGGCTGGCATAAGATCATGGGGCCGATTGGAAGAACTGACATGACCGTTGAAAGCGATCTTATCATCTTTGATGGTGCCAAATACCAAGACCCTGTCTTTAGTTGGTTTGTTCCTGTGGGTGTAACAGACATTGAATTTCTCAACTCAACAAAACTTGGAGACAAATACGACGCCAATGTTTTTGTTGGAGATATCAACAATGGCAATCTATACTTTTTTCAAGTGAACGGAGATAGGACAGGATTAACATTTGAAGACTCAAGGTTACTAGATCTTGTGGCTGACCCTGGGAAAGGAGGCGAGGATAGCGAGCTATCTTCTATAATTCTTGGCGAGGGTTTTGGACGAATAACTGATATTGAGACTGGCCCTGATGGCTTGCTCTATATACTGTCATATGAAGATGGCAAAATTTACAGAATAACGAAAGGGGAAAGCTAGGTAATGGAACTTGCCATTCCTGCCTCAAGACCCTAAATCCGGCAGGGTCTCTTGATGTCACATTAATGCATCATTCATTTCATATCTTTTCAAGGAGCTAGTATCAATATTAGCTATCTTGAAAGCCCCATCAAATCATCAAATCAGAGAGCCTTTTGAAGTATTGAGAAGAAGGTAAAGTAGAAGTTTAGGACAATTTTTAAGCAACAATTTCTAAAAATATTAAAGAGTATTCTTGCCTCCTTTTATATGAATTCTCAAGACGACTAGCATATTGAACTTCTCTTTTTTTTGCTAGTTTTTGATTGTTATCTTCTGTGATTCTTATCTTTATGCTCTTTTAGTTCTTTTTTTGATTGGAATAATTGGTTACAGATCTGGCACCTTGAAATCTTGCTTGTCATCTCATACATACACCAACCTTTGCTTTATGTCCCCTCATTTGTTGTTAACTCGTAATTTGTCATTTACTTTGTTAAAATTTGTACCTG
>CAYWRR010000355.1:0-2326 GCA_964460425.1 uncultured Nitrososphaera sp. | reverse complement strand
TATAGTGTCTAAAAAGTTGAAACATAATGTTAAAGTATGTCATCTGCTCCGTGTCTATCTTAATTGTAAGATGACTGCTACAGACGAGATTCAGAGGCTTCCTGAGGAAGGAGAGATCATAATTGCAACTGTCAGACAGGTAACAAGACATGGGGCATATGTCACACTAGATGAACACAATAACATGACCGGCTTTCTACATATCTCAGAGATTGCAACTGGCTGGATCAGAAATATTGAGCGCTACGCCTGGCCAAAGCAAAAAGTGGTTCTAAAAGTAATCAGGGTTAACAAGGTAAGAGGTGAAGTCGATACCTCGCTGAAGCAGGTCTCCGGCGAGGAACGTAAGTCCAAGCTTATTGAAGTGAAAAAGAACGACAAGGCGGCTACATTCTTGGATTTTATTAAGTCAAAACTCAAACTAACAGACGAAGAAGTACAAGAGATAGAGGACAGGGTACTCCAAAAATATGATTATGTCTATGATGCTTTTGCAGCTATATCAAGGAAGGGCTTGGACGCCATCCAGAATATTGACCTCTCATCTGAGATAAAGATGGTGATGGAGGAGGCAAGCAAGAGAATTCCTGTTCAGCTTGTAGAAATAAGCGGAATAATGAAGATAACATCAAAAAAACCGGATGGCATTGAAATTATCAAGAATACACTTGTAACTGCTGAGGGCACTAAGGGCGGTTTAAACAGTACCATAACATATGTTGGGGCTCCTCGCTACAGGATCGTGGTGACTGCTGAGAACTTCAAACTTGCTGAAAAATTTATGAATAAGATAATTGAAAAAACGCGGGCCAATATTGAAAAGCAGCACGGCACATTTAGTTTTGTGCGTCAAGACTTGAAAAAGTCTCACACTCTTCAGCAGCGGGCATAGAATACTAGATGAAGCATCTTGTAAGGAAGTGTCCTTCCTGTAATACATATACGCTCAAACACCAATGTCCAAAATGCAATTTTAGAACTATAGATGCGCATCCGCCGAAGTACTCTCCTGATGATAAGTACATTCGCTATCGTATAGCAGACAAGTATGCGCCCAACAATCCTGAAGAATTATAAGTAAACAAAAATAATTCAGTCTAGATGAACTTTGCAATAGCCGGCGCCGGAGTCGCCGGGAGTTACCTTGGCAGGATGCTCCAAAAGCGAGGCCACAATGTCCATATCTTTGAGGCCTCCAAAAAAGATAACCATTGGCCAGTCTGTGCTTGGGGTGCATCTAGGCACATGCTTCAGAGATTCTCTAACCAAGCTGGGTTAGACTTCAGCAATTACATATTTCACGTAGGACATAAGCTCAAGATAGAGCTGCCAAATAATAATGAAGAATTTCTTGAGCTCAAGGGCCTAGTGACATATAACAAGTACGTTTGGGAGGCCGATCTGCTGAAAAATGTTAAGGTGACGTATGGCGTGAAAGTTACTCGAGAAGCATTTGGCTTTGACAAGTACGATTACATAATTGATTGTACTGGGCTACATCGCTCGCTTCTGCCTAAGTCAGGCCAAGATTTCTTGATACCTGCATACGAATACCTTCTTGAAAATGTAAAGGGAGCAGAGGATTTTTATGTAATTGCTTACAAAGGTGCTAAAGGATATTTCTGGTATTTTCCGTTAGGCGATGACCGAGGCTACATGGGAGCCGGAGATATTGAGAAAAAATACTATGGTATTGAAACTTTTTTCAAGCAGCACCCTGAAGCTAAGATCGTCAAAAGAATAGGTAGGCCGATTAGGCTTGCACCGTCAAAGCGGATGGAGCCATTCTATGATGGTAACATTATAGGCGTAGGGGAGTCTATTGGCTGTGTTTTCCCAATGCTGGGTGAAGGAATAATTCCATCGTTGATCTGCTGTGATATATTTTTAGACGTTCTCTACAGAAGCAAAGGCAAATTTGATTTCAAGCAGTATCGAAAGAAGGTGCTTGACACCTTTGATTACTATGATGACGTTTACAAGATCGTAAGACTCAAGATGGATGCCAAGTTAAGGACTGTTCGGCACATTAATCTAATGATGAGCATGTATCGAAATATGAAGAAAGAGGAAAAGCGTTTTGGGTTTGAGATTAGCCTCGAAAAGATGACCCGCCTTGTAAATGCTTTATAGTAGTAATGTGAATCTGATAACACACAGCTTGTTCAATCTATGTCAACAGGAGTTTTACTACTGCTGATAGACTCAATATGTTCAGACTTGCTAGCTCAATCAATATTAAAAGGCTTCTTCTTCTTCTTCAGCTTGCTTAGTTTACAAAATTTAGTGGGCATCAGTAAGCCTACCTGAACCTATTGAATGAACT
>CAYWRR010000354.1:0-2326 GCA_964460425.1 uncultured Nitrososphaera sp. | reverse complement strand
AAAATCTAATATTTTACCGCCATTTAGACCACAGTCAAAATAGTCTATTCCCGGCCCCCCGATAAGAGTGTCATTCCCTGGGCCACCGAAGAGATTGTCATTTCCCTCTTTTCCATCCAAGATATCATCGCCTCTTCCTCCGAGCAAGATGTCATCTCCAGAGCCACCATTTAGATCGTCATTTCCGGATTCACCCGATAACTCATCATTACCTTCATCTCCGTTCAACACATCATCACCGCCTCCAGCCGCGATATAATCATCCCCACTAGAGCCTAATAGCGTGTCATTACCTCCGCCACCGTCGATTCGATCGTCGCCATCATGACCTATCAGAAAATCATTACCTGACCTACCGAACATAAGATCGTTTTCTGGAGTCCCTGTAAGGTTGTCGGCCTCTGACGTGCCTCCCATTGTTTCGCCATGTATCCTATCAAGGGGGAAATATACCAACACTGATATGATAATTACTGCTATACCGGAAAACGACACTAGGGCTAAATTATACATACAAGGTTCAGATTACCTGAATAGATTGTCGTTTTCCTTATAGATGTTCTGAGAATAAAAAACTGGACAGACAAAAGGATGACTAACGAAAAGAAACAGTTTCGATTCCGGTTACTATCATATTTTTCTGTGTCTATCATAAATCTAATTGGCTGCAGTTTATCCCCAGATCTTTTCCTTGAATGTCAGCTTTTTATTGAGCAAGAAGTTTCCCATCGAGGCAATAGCAACTGCGATTAGCAATGACGTTTCATAACTTGATCCTGACTGTAGTAGTACATGCAATAGGCCCAGCTGGATAGCTGCACCACCAGATGTTATTGCAGCAAATAATCCATATTGTTTCAAGGTTTTTCTCGGAGTAAAATCCCTATCTTCAAATGTCCAAGCCTTGTTCAGAAGAAAGTTTGAGATATTCGAAACAATTATTCCGCCTATTGTAGCCTGCATATATCCTAGATTTGAAGAATTAAATAGAAAAACGGAAACAAAGTAGTTTATTAGAAGCCCACTTGCTCCTACAGTGTAGAATCGTCCGGCCTTGGACAGGAAAAGTACAGCCCTACGCTTTTTAACTCTATCTAACCAACTCATTGCCTTGCTAGAAGTTCGTCCATATCTATAGAGATGATATACAGCCTTGACATAATCCCAGATTACAGTATTGTCAAGCTTGCTTTTTCCAGCCTTTCTATTGGTGAATGTGTAAGGAATCTCTTTTACCCTTGCCCCGCTAGATTTGACCAGTATTTCCAGCAAAATCTTGTATCCTGCAGTGTCAATATTAACATTCTCTATGATGTGGCGCTTCACAGCAAAGAAACCTGACATGGGATCCGTTACTTTTTTGTTTAGCTTTAGGCCATACCTAGCTATTTTCACGGCTCCTTTGCTGATCAGCCTGCGCTTAAATGGCCAACCTATTATTGAACCTCCCTTAACATAACGGGAAGCAACTACTATGTCTACATCCGGACTGCTTAGCTCATGGATCATTTTTGGTATGACGGCAGGTGAGTGAGACAAATCAGCATCCATGACAAGAATGTATTTACCTTTTGAAGATCTTACCCCTTCCATTATAGCTGATACCAAACCCTGCTTTCTATCCCTGTGTATTACGGATACAGAAAATTGGGTCTTACCGTCAGTTGAGAAGTTGCGGTCTCGGTTTGTCCCGGCTTCGGGGTAGCTTAGCTCTTGGACCTTGACCTTACTCCTCGCAAGGTTTTTCGAATAACCTTCAGCCAGCTCTGCTGTTCGGTCGGGTGAATTGTCATCTACGACTATTACCTCTGCCGATAGCGAAGTGGGGACTTTCTCATTGACTGAGCCTAGAAGATTTAGTATGTTGTCGGACTCATTGTATGTAGGGATTATAACAGAGAGGTCTACGAGGCCTTTGTTTGTGACTAATTTCTCACCCTGATTTGGCAGCAAGCTACAAAGTTCAGAACTTGCAAATGCCTTATTAACTTTGATATCGGAAGGAGCAAGAACAATTCTCTATTCATGGCCAATTGATCGGTTCCAAGCTAAGCTGCAAATCGACTTGCTCTAGCGAATTGTTTGCTCAAAATTATATGTTAGCTTGGAGGTATTAGGGAGCTGCTGAGCAGTTGAACGGTTTGAGCCTAGATAAAGGGAAGCAGATCGGCTGATATGCCTTGGCTGTCCAGATTGTGACTGATCTGGTTCTCTCACTAATTGGAATAGGTCATTGATTCCATTAACCGTCTATAGTAGAACTAATTTCCCCGATTAATGTAGATAACCAAGTAATACATGCGGTCGTACATCGGTCGGTCTTATG
>CAYWRR010000353.1:0-2328 GCA_964460425.1 uncultured Nitrososphaera sp. | reverse complement strand
AGAATAGATAAGTGAATAAGTGAACCAGAATGATAAGTTTGATATTGCAAATGCGATCGCAAATACTAAAAGCAAAGGATCTGTAGCAGCTGGTCAACATGGATAAAGCATTACAAGTTCTTAGATCCCTAGAAGAGATGGCTGAAGAGGAATTTGTTCCATCTATAGGTCCTATTAAAGGTAAAATTATAGCAGATATTATAAAAAGACACCATCCAGAAAATATTCTTGAGATTGGAACTTTGTATGGCTATTCAGCTATATTAATGGCTAATACCTTTCATGGTTTAGCTGGAAAGGTGGTAACTATAGAAATAGATAAATCAATTGCAGATATTGCAATAAAAAATATAGCAAATGCAGGCCTATCAGAGAAAATAGCGGTTATTGTGGGTAATGCTTTAGACATTATTCCGAAGCTTAATCAGACATTCGAACTAATGTTTTTAGATGCAGCGAAGGTCGAATACTTAGGCTATCTAAAGTTAGCTGAAAAGCGCTGTGTTGAGAAAGGGGCAGTGATTGTTGCAGATAATGTCAAAGTATCTAAAGATGAAATGCTAGACTATTTAGAGTATGTAAGAAATTCTGGCGTATACAGAAGTAAGACCATTGAAACCATGTTAGAGTTTACTCCAAATATCAAGGATGCAATAGAAATTAGTGTTAAGATCAATTGAATGAGGAAGGGTAATAACGGCCTGATCAAATGAGTACATGAAAGGTGGACTAGGGTGAGATTCTGACTATCCCCCAGCAGTCAAGTAAGTATCCTTATTCCCTATTCTTATGCTTTCATCAGATACTTTCAGTGTCTGAAAAGGAATTTACGAATGTGACGTTATTTGGTTAACCAAGTATCAGGTTAGAAGAAATGAAGTCGAACAAATACAAAGAATCAGATCTATTTAACAAAGGAAGAATTTGCGATTACTGTGGAACTAACCAAGATACTAAAGATATAGAATCACTTGAATTCTTACACGCTGATTGTTGGAAGTGGTACAGATTAGATAGGAAGATATACAGAATTCCAGATAACTATCCCGGGAAAAAAGGATAGACTAGCCGCTTCTACCTCCATAGCTAGTGCAAAGATGATGACTCGAGGGCTCTTCTCTTAGCCGTCCTATTCATTGCAATATTGGTAGTTATCTTTATGACAAGACGATTGATGCGTATTAGATATGTTTATCTCTCTAGCTCTTTATCTAGCTTCCTCAGGGTCTGCAAGTTCTTTATTTGTATGTGGCTACTCCTAGTAACAATTCTGGAAAGTTTAGGTTTAGCATCCTTCCCTAATATCATTACCTCTTTACCATCATACAAAAGAGACAAAGTTAAATCGTTATTCACAAGAGAGTTAGCGAACCGTCTTGCATTTGATAACCTGTCTAGTAACCCAAGCTTCTCTCCGTCATAGTCTTCATCTATTAATGCTGCTGTTAAGAGACGAACCAAGGGTGCTGTTAAGAGTCGATCTCTATGTTCTTCGATATTTATTGACACTTCGTTCTTGCCTTTAGTGTGTCCACTTAATTCTAGTTCAGTCTGGTTATCAACATCTACTCTAAGGGATCCGCTAATTATATAACTCAGAGCTTTTGTTAGAGTATCTGAAATATGATCGAATTCTTTTTGTTGACGATTTTTGCTCATTGTTGATTATGTGAATTACGTTGTATAAAGTTTTAGCTCTACTGATGGATAGCTTAAGAAGAAAGATGATTCGACGGTAAGGATGGATGTTTTCGAACAATTAAGAATTGGCCACCACATGAACAGCCTATGTAGCTCAATCAACTTTGGGCCACTCCGTACTTCTGCATATTAAAAATCTGTGTAGTACGTGATCCGAATTTCTCTTCATGTAAGCAGGTTCAAAATCTTGGCTATTATCGTGGTATGACCCGCATCTGCCTCAGTCGTAACTAAGAGCAAGTGACTTTCCTCTAAAGGAATTGTTATTCTTTTAATTTTTTCGTATACCGCCATCGCATATTTACCCTTGCCAACTTTTGGTGAGAGTGAGTTCCTCAATGACCATCTAGCTAAGGCCTGTAAATTAGATCTTTTCGTCTCTTCTGGAGACAAGAGATTTGTTACTCCTTCACGTTGTCCACCATGCTTGATCTCACCTGAGTCGTCACAGACACCAGCAAATCTTATCCTCGAATCTAGCGCAAGAATCTGCCTGCATAGGCTGCCATAATCCATTGTAATAATAAAACAAGAAGGAATCTAATAAACGTCTTGTTACACCGCTGGGTTTGGAAGAAAATAAAGTAATCTATTAGTTACTACTCCTCAGTGTAACCGTTGGCTATC
>CAYWRR010000352.1:0-2394 GCA_964460425.1 uncultured Nitrososphaera sp. | reverse complement strand
GTTTGATTGATAAAGTAAAATTAAAGAAGGTTGCAGAAAGAGGGATGGAAAATGGCCTATATAGAGTAAAAGCCTTGCTTGAAGGAACAGGCTCTATCCCAGTCTATATTACATTAGATGCATATAGACACGTGCTAAAGGAAAAAGAAAGACTGAGATGTTCAGTTTCTGAAGCCTTAACGAGGATGGTTCAGGAACAACAACGGCTATCAGGATCAGATAAGAAGGAAGGAGAAACCAATACTCAAACTCAGATGGCAGAGGTCTCTCATTAGGGTCATCTGCTAAGCCACATTACTGAACTGCATCGTGAACAGTAGAATGCAATACAGAAACCCCTGACGTCGACCTAGACCGTCGCTAGTTCTCCCAATGCCTCATTCTTGAATCCCTTTCCGTTATAGTGAAAACGAGTCTTGATCCTTTTTATTTCCCAAATAATGGTCGGTGGAGATTCCATCCAGTTATGTGCATTGCCAAGACTATGGCTATTAACATCTTACTATTACGAGGCTGCTGAATGATACTTAACCTGCTATCTTTTAATTCGTCATTTTGTCGTTCATTCTCTCCTAGAGACGAATCAGAATCACAATCATGGTTACCATAGTAGTCATCACCAACCATTCTAGAAGTTGGGTCTTGGTACCTGGCAATGTAGATGAAATAAGTCTTGCTTTGAGGATTGGCCCACAAATTTTCTACATCAATACCGTTCGTTATTTGTGGGATTTTGAATATTCCGTAACTCGATCCATTCGTCTTAATCAGAAATCTGACAAGGTCACTGCGTTTGAGAGGGACCATTTGCTTCTTCCCGACAACTTTGTGTAACCAATGCCAGCTCCCTTTTTCCTCGTCTACTTGGGTCTCCTGCGATACGTCCAAATAGATGGGAACATCAGTTCCGACTGGGACTCTAATCAATTTAGTGTCAGACTCCGGATGCTTTATCGCTAGCGAATCTCCTGTATAATCTGTTATATCTATTGCATACATTCCGACTTCCCTCTCTGTCCAAGATTCGATCAATTTAATGGAAGATACGATCAAATCTTTCCTATTCTGATACAACCGGTCCTGGTACAGAATATTCCAATACAAGTTGTAGGCGGGTACTACTCCCTGCCGACACATCTGGGGTACTCGATGGAACCCCTCATTGCCAACTGTGTCAAAGTGCTGTGGCACTATTTCAAATGAAATGCAATCACGACATTCCTTAGCTGAGAATCCGAAAACATCCTTCCTGTCGAGCATAAATGTATCATCCTCAAAGCTAGGATAAGAGGAAAAGGCGTTGGCAACGGGGGAACATGATGAACCACCCTTCCGAAGTTCCTGCATGATGCACTTTAACTTGACCAACTTTTTGGCCTTATTTATTGCATCATCCATAAACGTTGGTTTTGTGGACTCGTTATTATCCTCCTCATTCTGGCGTCGGGATGGCGACAATACTAATGGTGATCCTTGTCCACCTCCAGAAAGCTCCTCCAGCAGGTTCCTGAGCTCCAGTGCCTTACTTGCAACCCCTATGCAATTATGAAGCATTTCATCTTCATTCTTCATCTCTCCAATAGAATTTGAGATGTTTATGCTCTTGTCAGGCTCAGACTGGATGTTCTTGCTAAGGTCTGGAAAAGTTGATACTCTTACGTCTTTGACGATATTTTTGCTATCTCCAACAAATTTATTCTTTCTGCTACTTATCGATGATAGACGGGGAGGAATCGTGGACGGCCCCTTATACATGCCACTAGCGATGCCTATAACATAGTCGATGAACCTGACGGTATCGCAATTTCCATCACTATGGATATTCGGATTGGCCTTATGTCTCCTCGCACTCGACTTTCTAGTAAAATCTTCTCCACATGTTACACAAACATAACTCGGTTTTGACACTTCGAATTTTCCCGTGGATGTAAAGTTTTTTAGTATTTAAGACTTTTAGTCCGATCCTGTGCAGCAAGTTCAGTGCTATACTGTGCAGCGGGGGGACGAAGTTACTTTCTGAGACCCACTATGATGGTACGGATCTATCATTATCGGGTGCCGACAGCCCTTTCTAATTCCATCTCTATCTAGATTTAAATATGTCTACTTGGTGGGACATTTTTGAGGGTTCGTAGCTCAGCCAGGTAGAGCGTCTGGCTCTTAACCAGTCAATTGATGGGGTTAAAAAGTCGTGGGTCCGAATCCCACCGAACCCGTGCCGGTATCGGCGCTTAAATAGAATTCTCATGCATAATAAGGTACAAAAAATTGCAGGAAATAACAGATACTGGGCCATATTCGCTCTTCCTTTTCTCCTTAAAGTCCAAGGAGAGTAGAATTAAGTATACCCAGCGAATAGGTAGGTTCTTTGATTTTATTGGTATTCCCACTGGC
>CAYWRR010000351.1:0-2413 GCA_964460425.1 uncultured Nitrososphaera sp. | reverse complement strand
CTATGCTACCACATAGTAGCTTAGCAGTATGATGGCTATAGACATAATCGCAATGCCTGCAAATTTGAATTTCTGCCTGATATTTGATAAGACATTCATAATCCATGTTTTAAAATACTTACCTATGGCCGGCTCAACCATCGAGAGGTAAGGCTAAGGTGAAAAGTATTATTATATATGTAATAAGAAATGTTCCTCCACCATTCATACCTGCAACATGGGGGAAACGCCAGATGTCTTCGATTCCTATAGCGCTGCCGATAGAAGAAAATATGAATCCTATGCATGAACTCCAAGATTCCCTTACTTGAGTCATGCTATTATCTTTTTGATCGATTATTGTTTTTTTTGGCTACTACTTATATTGTTGGAGAAAACCTTTGAAATGGTTGGCTCGAATATAAAAGATTTGTTGCTTATGCTCCATTACTCATGCCGCTCTTCAAAAGACAAGGCATACCTTTGTTCCCTTTTCAACTAATCAAATCGAAGGCAGATGGAGACGAGATTAGACCTTTCCTGTTTTCTGTCATTTTCAACAATAACAAGAACCAATATTGATAAAGATTCATAAAACCATTCGGCCTGAAAATCTAAAAAGTTAACCAGAAATCTATAATAGTAATCATATTGTTATGCTTTATTTGTATAAAATAAAAAGATTTATGCTACACAGTTAATATAAATAAAAGTTATTATGGATATCAGACAGACTAACAATACTAAAGAAAATCATTCAGTTCAGGTTTTAGCAGGACAGGTAAAGCTAGAAGGTAACCTGAGTATTCCAAGGGGTGCAGAAGGAATAGTTTTATTTGCTCATGGAAGCGGGAGTAGTAGGCATAGTCCAAGAAATATATACGTTGCAGAGGTACTGCAGGATGCTGATGTTGCTACGTTACTCATAGATCTCCTAACAGAGGAGGAAGAAGAAATTGATTTGCAAACACGGCACCTCAGATTTGATATAGGCTTGCTTGCTCAAAGATTAGTTGGGGCTACCGATTGGTTGCAAAAAAAATCTGAAACAAAAAACTTAAACATCGGCTATTTTGGTGCTAGTACAGGTGCTGCGGCAGCACTCGTAGCTGCTGCAGAGCGTCAGAAAATAATAAAAGCTATTGTATCGCGTGGTGGAAGACCAGATCTAGCTGGTTCTGCCAACTTATCTAAGGTACAAGCACCTACCCTCCTTATAATAGGAGGAAATGACGAGGCTGTAATAGGAATGAATAAAGAGGCATTTGAGCAACTTACTAATATTGAAGACAATAACAAAAAGAAGATTGTAATAGTTCCAGGAGCTACACATCTTTTTGAAGAACCAGGGAAGCTTGAAAAAGTAGCAGGACTTGCAACAGAATGGTTTGTAAAATATCTGAGATAAGCGATGAAAAATAGGGTGCAGCCGCGTTAACGGTTAGTTAAAGAGTATCTATGAAGCACTCAGTATTATGTCTTTTTCTCCACCACTATCTGTTGAAGTGTTACAGCAAATCGGATGCTGTCTGTAAATAGCGGAAACTGTAAAGATGAGTAGAAATAATGGTATGATAGTAAAAGAAATAATGTCCTCAATAGGGAATAGCCATGACTTCTTATCTATTACCAGGACATAATACCATAGGTATCCAAATCGCAGCTCAGAGGGTAAATCCTTATTGTCTGGGATGGAGTTTGAGAAAGGAGGGATGTTAAATGTGGAAAGGTGAAGGATCGAGGAAAATAAGACAATGGAGAGAGAGTGAAACAGCTTTTGTCTCATGTCGGTAGTAATAGTAATACCAGCGAAACTAATCAAGGGAACATTAATAATTCTATATCACCATATAAAATATTCAAAGACAGGGGACATGCCGCCAGACTTCTTGGACAGCGGTTAAAAGCACATCTCATGAAGAAACATGTTCCATTATCAAAGCAACAAATACTTGTTTTGGCTATCCCAAGGGGCGGCGTTATAACAGGAGACGTTATTGCTTCTCATATGGACGTTAATCTGGATGTAGTAGTTTCAAGAAAAATTGGATCACCATGGAATCCCGAGTTAGCGATAGGAGCTGTTATGCACGATGGCACATTCTATCCAAATGAAGACGTAATAGATAGGCTAAATGTGCCTCAAGACTACATAGATGAGCAAAAAGCAGTACAAATAAGAGAGATAGAGCGGCGACTCAGGAAATTTAGAAGGATCAAGAAATATTGGATTTATGATAACATGAAAGACAAAACTGTAATCTTAGTAGATGATGGCATTGCTACGGGTGCAACAGTGTTTGCTGCTGTAAAATGGATAATAAAACAAAAACCAAAGCAGATTATTATTGCAGTCCCGATAGGTCCTAGAGATACTATTGAAAAACCTAGAAGAGAAGAAGGAGTAGACGATGTGGTCGTATTGAATACACCT
>CAYWRR010000350.1:0-2418 GCA_964460425.1 uncultured Nitrososphaera sp. | reverse complement strand
TACATATCCTCTACGTGCAGTGCTACAAATCGCAACTAATAATATACATAGCATATTCAGTTAAATATCTATACCGTGAAAGGAAGATATTGAGAAAATTTAGTAAAAGTCGGACATATGGCAGATGTGAATGTATCTGTCATGGCAGACCGAACACCGATTACTGTGGCTATTGTTCGCCTTCGCACAATAGGGCCTTCAGAAGGTAGTGAGATATCTTTCTTCTTCTGAGTTAATGGGGTCATAAGAAATAAGTGAAGATGATTCTACAATACAAGAGCAGATCTTTTTGTACTGTGTATGCAGCAGCAGAGCTATAAAGAGTTGAAGAAAAACCTATGATAATGAACTGAATGACGAAAGAGGGAGAAGAGTGTGTGAACTATCAAGAAGGAAATACGCATCAGAGAATAAAGAAATATTCAAGGCTACGGCGAATCTTCAAAGGTATATGTACAGACAGTATAGGGAAGATCTTCCCCTCATAAGGGAGAAGAAATAAGAAAACAAAACATGCAAGAACGAGAAGCTAAACTTGAGGGAAATAGTAGACCAAGAAGGCAAAACAAGAAAGCAAAAATGAAGAGAAGTAGAAGAGACAAAAAGGGAAGTAACTACAAGTCAAATAATCGAGTCCTTGGAGGTAAATTGAACTTTCAAAAACAAAGACAGAGTTAGTGAGATATGATAAAGAAAATAATGATAAAGGGGCTGTCACTCCAGATTTAATGGATGCACTTAAAAGCATTACGGATAGGCATTATAACAATGCAGCCGATCTGCTACTGGGCTTATAACAGCAAGGAGGAAGCATTTCTTCTTAGCAGAAGTGGCAATCTTGCAATTGGCGATCGATCTACAGCATAGCAAGATGCTGCAGTACAAAGCATGTGTATGATGCGTTATAAGTAAACAAGTGCAAAGTATGTCGATTATATACCTATCATCCCATCTCAAATTTTGTATCTTATCGATGGACTTGGGAGAAAGTTCCCTAAACTTACCGGTTTATCTCTGATCGGGTTATTGAAAGACACAAACATAGTAAAATAAAAAGAACATAAGACAATGGCTCGACTGTCGAGCTGCTTAGCCTTTGATTTCACGATCTCAACTGTCTTAGGCAAGGCAGGCAGGAGCACATAGGTGGACTTTGTATTCTTAAGAATCTCCCTGTTGCTTCTTGCCGAAGCCTTCAGGATAGCCGACCTCTTGTCTACCTTTGAAGCTGCCGGCGACATTCTTGCTCAATTCTAGTGCCCGTCTTGACTTTTGGGGATCGGTTCTCTTGAAGAAGACCTGCAAGGCGCGCAATTCACCAACTATCTTTCTTTCACCCATTTCTTTAGCACGATTGAATACTATTTGTTCCTGTTCATCATTTGAACGAACAAAGAAACCCTGTCCCCCAAGTACGCCTTCCTCGAGTGGCGGGATGACCTTAGGTCCATGACCCTTCTTTCCTCGGTCCTTGGTTTTAAATGTCGAGGGCTTTACCCTAGTCTTGGCGACTTTTACCTTCTTACCGCCTCGCTTTGCTGTGAATGCCTTTCTTGTATGCCCCTTACGCTGGATAGTCAGTTTCGCCATGGTTATGCTAAGCACAAAAAGCTAGATAAAACTATCACGAATGGAAAAGATCCATCATATTAATAATAGTAATATTTGTTAGAATAATTGTCTCTGTCTTCTTCATATCCCGCATTTCTTCTATTCTCGCCATACACATCGAATAACAGTCTTCTTTAGCCAAAGGAGCATAGTCCAAGTACCTGGTACTCATTCACCTACTAATTATTTTTGTCCAATAAATCTACTATGAATAAAAATGTAGAAACTGTACCAAGGCAAATGCCACGATTGTATCCTCATCTTTACAAAAGAATCAAGCCTGCAATCTGACGACCTATCAAATGAATGATCAAGCTATATAGGCTCGATGGCATTTTCGCAAGCGAGCAAATGGTACGATAGATGGTTGAGCTGCTTGTCAAGCTAAAGCCACAATTGTCATCCAAATCTTGCTAATACTTTTAAGCAATAAATATCTTGTTGCAGCTCCTTTTTTGTGGCAAATACTTCATCAGTTCCTTCAAGGATAAGCTGGATAGATCTGATAAACGAATCTGTGCATACTTATGACGATATGGATGTTGGTGACATTGATGCTGTAAGTCGAGATTTCGTAGTTGTCAAGCGAGGTTTTGTCAACGTACATTATTACTACATCCCAATTAGCAAGGTTGAAGGCTGGGATGGCCATGTTCTGTGGTTAAAAATAACGGAAGATGAAGTGAAGAGAAACTATGAAAGAGAGATAATGCCAGACCCATCAAGGTACTTTGTCAGGGACTACCCCGGCTATACTGCTGTTTATCCAGAAGTAACAGTGATTGCGCCAAGATATACAAGACCTGT
>CAYWRR010000349.1:0-2428 GCA_964460425.1 uncultured Nitrososphaera sp. | reverse complement strand
GTCGAAGTAATCCCTGCAAGGACTGCAGATATCGTATCAATGATGACAAAAAAGGTAATAAGTGAAGAAGAATAGAGATAAAAGAACATACAAATGAAAGAGATCCGGGAGTTAATCTAGTGTGCTCCCACCCTTTTTCATCAAAAACCAAATTCTACTTTAATAATATGTCGTGAGTATATTTTCATGACCCTTCTCAATTCTATTTGGGCTGATATCTCCCTATAGCCTAAAACAATTTTTTGTCAGATTCTTTCCTGACCTTGTCTTCTTATCAAAGTGTTCGCTACGCAATGGGATTTTAGCATTCATATGCCGAATGTTAGTTAGACTGTCAACCATACGTTATGGTTGATCCCCTAATCAACATTTTTCTAATAGTGTCTGACACTCTTTCATCACAGACATTTGCATATTCCACAATTACATCAATAAGCTAGGTAATAGATGAGGTGAAAGCTGAAATGGCATTTTTGTATTCCTCTGACAAACATGCTCGTACTATCCATTAAATTATTTTCATAAAATGCAGAAATAATGTCTCCTTTTGTATGCGACCTAAATTCTTAGTTTTATACTAGTAGTCATCTCATAAACACCTTCTAAGCAAAATCATTATACATCCAAGCTGGACAAAGCCTAGAAAGTTGTCTGCATGGTACTCCTACCGTACTAGAACGCGACGGAAATTCTGCAGCCAGGCAAATAGTCGTTCTACCTTCCACCTACGTTTGTAGCGACGTAGCGGCCTACCGTCCTGCGTCTTCTTCTACCTCTTTCTTCTCCAAAACCTAGTCTATGCGGCGCTATCAATTCAACGCCGTACTTGACAGCAAGCTTGACATCGAGAGGATCACTGTCGTATGCCTTGTCTCCACCAATCAGGCGTGCCGGTTTTTCATCATCAGCGACAAAAACACTTTTGGCGATAGTTGGTTCAGTAAGGGTGGTTACTTCACGCGGTGAAGCAACAGACGCAACATGTGTATGGAGATAGGAAGGCCAGCAGCACTGTCTGATATTATTGCCATGAGCTTCTTTGTACCTTTACCCCGCTTGATCTTTCCCACGTTGTGCCCCCTTTTTTGGTGACCACAAACGTATCATCTATGTAGCATTCAGACAGGTTGAGCTTACCCCGCTCACGTAAATCCGTGGCAAGTGTCTGGAGAACTAGTTCAAAGACACCGGAGCGAACCCATTGCTGGAACCTCCTTCTATGACATGTCTGGTATGGTGGGGGTACCTGTCTGGCAGGTCATGCCAAGGTGCTCCAGTACGCAGTATCCACAGGACGCCATTCATAATGTCACGACGAGCATCTTTCCATGGTCTACTTCTATACCATCAGAGCGCCGCGGCGGGTCAGGGATTAGTGGCTAGAGATGATGGACTACCACTGTTCGTCCGTCAAATCCATACATAGTTAGACCTGGATAATATTATTGGATATGGTACCATTTATGAGATGACTTCTAGTAGAATTTACACTCACTATGTAGTTTACTATTGAACAAAAGTTCAAAATAGATGAAGGTTCTGCATATACATACAGAGATTTGCTAGAAGAATACGCCAAGAATAGAATAGACGCAAAAAAACCAAGAAACGAAGGCAGAACGTATACCATAGATAAGCTGGAAGGCTTGGACAAGGAAAATCTTGAAGTGCTTGCACCATTTGTTGATGTTGTAAAGATATACGGAATTCTGCCACTTCTAGTCTCAGAAGAGATACTGAAGAAGAAGATCAAATTCTACCATGCTCTCAACATTGACGTTTCTAGTGGAAGCACCATTTCTGAGTATATGATAGCAGAAAATGCATTTGAAAAATTCGTTAGAGAAGCTGCAAATATAGGCTTTGATATTATAGAAATAGGAGAAAATAGTTCCAATCTGAACTTTGAACATAAGAGAAAGATTACTGAAAGCATACTCGCCAAAGAACTTGATGTTCAATGGAAGGTTGGCAAGAAAGATCCAAGGCATCAGCTTCCGCTAGATGTTACTCTAGCTAAAATCGAAGAAGTAGTCAAACTAGGTTCAGATAAAGTCGTACTTGAAGCAAATGAGGGCATAGCTGCTATATTGAGCTTCCCTCTGCGCATAGCAAATACATTCCGGATATCTTCCACAGCATGCTCCCAGTCAGTAAGCAAGCGCACTGCAGTGGGCAGAAACTCAGCCCCTTCCGGACTTAACTTTACTTTGCGGGTGCTACGGGAAAACAAAGGGCCGCCTAATTGCTGTTCTAACTTTTTAATGGCCAGGGATAAGGCAGGTTGAGACAGGTGCATTTTATCTGCCGCTTCAGCAAAGGTGGCAGATTGAGCTACATTAACAAACGACAGTAATTGACGATACGAAACTTGCATGACGATTAATAACTTTTTTTTATCAATTAAGTAATTAAATAAATTTTACTT
>CAYWRR010000348.1:0-2439 GCA_964460425.1 uncultured Nitrososphaera sp. | reverse complement strand
ATGAATATGCCACGATTTAACAAGTTCTTATCTCTGGATGGTGGTTAACAGAGCCGCTAAACACTCAGCTAACATATATACTCATCAGTTCGGGTGGAGTTAACTATTTAAAGTGTGAAACGTGCTTGTTGCTCTGTGAAGGCAGCAGTATTTCGAGAATACAATAAGGATCCGACGAAGAATGTCAAAATTGAAGATATCGATGTTCCTAAGATAAAGTCTTATGAAGTTTTGATAAAGGTTGAGTCAGCGGCTTACAACTATAACGATCTTTGGGCTATATGGGGCGAACCCGTCAAGACGCCACTCCCACATATTTCAGGCAGTGATATAGGAGGAACAGTAGTTGAAGTTGGCCCTGATGTACAAAAGATCAAGGTTGGCGATAGGGTAGTTTCGCATTCCAACATGAGCTGCAGAGTATGTTATGAATGCACTTCCGGTAGGGAATACGACTGCAATGAAAGGACTATCTGGGGATTCCAGACAGGTCCACTATGGGGAGGATTTGCTCAGTATACACACCTTCCGGAGGTCAATGTAGTCAAGATTGCAGACAATGTTTCATTTGACGACGCAGCAGCAGTTTCTATGGTGGGCATGACATCGTGGCACATGTTAGTTGGCCGCGCCAAGATCAAGCCTGGCCAGCTGGTACTTATCATGGGTGGAGGTTCAGGCGTTGGCATGGTGGGCATCCAGATTGCCAAATTGTACAACTGCACAGTCATTACTACTGCAGGCAACAAGGACAAGATGGACAAGTGCATGGAGCTTGGAGCCGACTATACAGTCAATCACCGGGAGGCCGACTGGTACAAGAAAGTACGCGAAATAACAAAGAAGATAGGTAAACCCGCCGGTGTAGATGTAGTATTTGAGCACATTGGCAAGTCAGTGTTTCCGCAGGAAGTTGCGCTGCTAAAGATGGGCGGCACACTTGTTGCGACAGGTGCAACCACAGGATATGACTCGACTATTGACCTGAGGTTCCTGTTCTTTAAGGGAACCAACTTGCTTGGATCTACTCAGGGCACTAAGGCAGAGCTTGAAGACGTAATGTATTGGGTTAGCAAGGGCAAAATCAAGCCAGTAATAGATACCATCTTGCCATTTAGCAGCATGGTAGAAGGCCATGTAATGATGGCAAATGCCCAACAATTCGGCAAGATCCTGACGACTCCACAGAAACTATAAACATTGTCTTTTCTTTTCCTTTTCTTATGTTCCGCAGCCTGATTTTTGTTCCCGGCAATAGCATACGCTTTGTAGAAAAAGCCAAGACACTTGCAGCAGACATAATCTGCTTTGATCTAGAAGACTCGGTGCCAGAGAACGAAAAGGACTCAGCACGCAGGATAATAGCGGAAACATTGCTAGCACGACGACACGAATACGACGGTCATGTCTATGTGAGGACGAATTCGCCTGAGTCGAGGCTAGTACCTGATGATCTTAAAGCCATTTTGCAAAAGGGAATAGATGGTATAGTAGTGCCAAAGGTCAATGATGCTTTTGAGATAGTCGAGATCAAAAAGCATGTTGTCATGCTTGAAAAAGAAAGAAAGACTGATAAAATTGCATTAATGCCTTCAATCGAAACAGCAAGAGGAGTTGTAAACGCCTACTTGGTTGCAAGAGCCGATGAAAGAATAAATGCCCTTGTTTTCGGAGTCTTTGACTTTCTTTACGATATGCGGCTTGACTATGATGAGCATGACCCTGTAGGATATTCTTATGTGCGTGCAAAGATCCCAGTTGATGCAAGGGCCGCAGGTGTTCATGCAATAGATGCAATCTGGCAAAAGATCGATGACATAGATGGCCTTACCAAAGATGCGACAATGGCAAGACGCCTTGGTTATTCTGGTAAGAGCATAATCCATCCAAGTCAGATAGAACCAGTACACAAAGTCTTCCGCCCCAGCAAGAATGAAGTCGAGTGGGCAAAAAAGATAGTGCAGGCGCTTGGCCAGCCAATGAAGAAGGGGACTGGAAGAGGCGCAGTAAGACTTGAAGGCAAGATGATAGATGCAGTTCACTACAAGCAGGCAAAGGCCATTTTAGATGCAGCAGATCCATAAAATCTATCATATATGATCATGTTCCTGCATCAGTTACATAGATCAAGTGTAAATCTCATTGTATTTTCTTGTTGTGGATATCTTGTGTATCATGTGTGATTGCACCTGTAAAGGGATGTTACATTTAGCATTTTGCGTCTGTTAGCGTAGCATTGGTATATGCACTGCATCATGAAAGATGCAGTATTGTAGATTTTGATGTTCTATAATTCTGCAACCACAGGTTGGGATGGCTGTAATCAGCTAGGATCGGAAGTTAGCTCATGATAGTTGTTCTTTCTCAATATGTAAGACCAAACCTCATTGATACTTTTATTTTTGAAAAGCAAATTGTGTCTAAACTCTGAGAATTTTT
>CAYWRR010000347.1:0-2440 GCA_964460425.1 uncultured Nitrososphaera sp. | reverse complement strand
ATACCAAAAATCTCTGTTTCTATTCTTTCATTTAGTCCATAGCTTACAACTTCAAGGGGATCTTTGACTTTAGCTATGACCATTTCTTTGTAATTTTCTGCATCTGTTTCCTAGGATTTATCGAAATACCTTACTCTTTTTTCATCTGTCTTAAAATACTCAATTATATCTACAGCCTTAATGTGGCTTGACCAGCAAGAAGCCATTTTAGGAAGGGTGCACAATAGTTGCTAGTAGTGATAGGTGTTCTATGTCTTGATGGCTGTTGCTATACATCATCTTCATCCTCATTCTCATCGATAGTTAATGCTGCATCGTACAAGCCCAATAAACCTGCTGGTTAAAATGGTTCACGAATATCGCGACAGAGTCTACATTAGAAAAGATGTGATACTAAAGCTGTCTGAATATGGTGAGCTTAATCAGAGCAAGCTGATGAGCTACTGCGGCTTGAACAACATAAAGCACAAGGAGATCATTGATGACATGGTTGAAAAAAATTTGATCGAGAGATTTGAAGAGCCTTGGGGAAATAAGATTATAATCAAATACAAGGTCTCAGAAAAGGGGAGAGCGATACTTAGGGAGATACTGGAGCCATACGAAGCTCTATTCCCTAGGGAGCGGGCAGAGAGACGATCATGACAGGTAACAAAGTTACCATAATTATTATAAGACAACTGAGTGGAATGAGCTAGTGGGACAATCCAAGGACAATAACAAGCCTACGCAAAATATCTTTCAGATAATGGATGAGATAGTCCGACAGTTGAACAAAACCAAAAAGATGTTCCTGATAATGATTATCTCTGTCATAATAGTTGTGCCTTTAACCTTTATCATTACCTTTGCTTTGTTAGGAGGAACCTCCTTCTGGAATGATGGACCGCCTAGAGGTGGCCCTGATGATAACGGTGGACCTCCAGATGAGTCTGCGTTTGGCATAGCACGGGCCATAGTAATCGTGTTCCTGATTTCATGGATAGTGATAGGTATAAGGCAATGGTTTGTGCTTTCAAAATGGACCCAGAGGTACGAGATATACAAAGAGTTGCAGAAAAAGATAGATGAAAAGTTGGATTATGAAAGTGACAAAAAAAACGAAGAAGAAGAAAAAGGGGAAAAATAGTGAGCTTGGGTAACTATGTTACGTCTCATAGGTGAACAAGGGTTAAAATAACTCCTTTGCAAGTTTATGTATGTCAACATCAAAGAACTTTCTCAGCAAGAAAGTAATAATAGTGGTTGCAATTCTGGCTGTAGGTGCACTATCTGCCGTTTTGGTGGCGTCATCTTTAGCACAGGTAACTGCACAAGAGCAGCAGAGGAGGATGATGATGTTCGGAGAAGAGATGCCCCAAATAAATGGCTCTGTGAGCGTAGCAAATGAGACAAGTAATTTTATCAATGAAAATGTTAATGTCTCGTTTGTTGAAGCTGCACAAACTGCGCAAGGACAGATTGCCAATGGAAGAATGTTTGGTGGACATCTAGGCTTGGTTCAGGAGTATCTAGTATACAGGTTCTTTGTAGCAGACACGAGCAACCAGAGGATTCATTTGGTGGTAGTAGACGCCGGAAATGGCGATGTACTCTTTACATCTCAAGGTCGGTCAATTGGCTCCTTTAGTCATCCGATGATGTTTCGGTCTTGGGGCGGGCACACTGCGTTTGGAGGAGAGTTGTACGAACCCGGCAAACCGCATTGGTTCGGCGGGGGGATGTGGCGCTAGTTAAGTGCCCATTCATCTTTTTTGTATAGAATCCTGATATGAACTGAGGAGGGGCGATGGAAGCTTTGAGAGAGCAGCCCAATAGCATCCTAGTGCTGGCGGCGGGCATGTGCACCTAACGGCCTAGCGGTTCCCTTGTCAGGGTTTGCTCTTGAACTCTTATGCTCATGCTCGAAAACCTTTTTAGCTCCATGTTGCACACAAAGAGTATCAAAGAATCCACTTCTTGAAGCGATATCACTTCGCGGCCCAACGGGCCTACTACTATATTGCTTCTTTATTAGAGTTCAAAACCATAATAAGGAGTAGATAAAACAAAAAATTGGAAACTGCAATTCGGGTAACCGACCCCTATCAGCGCTTTTTGGTTGTTACCAATAGTCATGTAACTAGAGAGCGGTATTCTACAAGGCTAAGTGCATTTCTTTGTCCATATTGGTATTAAAAACCCCCACAATGCAGGGAGCGGGGCAGAAGGTTTGTCGAAAGAAAAGGAAAAAGAAAAGGTGGTAACGCCATATGAACTTATTAATTATTTACAAAATGAAGATACTCAAAAAATTCCTTGGATGCAATGAGAGAACAGCATTCGACTATAGAGAAACATTGTATCATATGCTGTATAGTTGTTCGGTCACGAAATGACAACTAAATAGATAATAGATAATTTGAAACTATATGTCCATATTATATTGTTGAATAAACCT
>CAYWRR010000346.1:0-2442 GCA_964460425.1 uncultured Nitrososphaera sp. | reverse complement strand
GTTCTTCAGATATTTTAGATATTTTAGAATCACATTCTATACCTTTAGCATCAAGTACTTGTTCTGTAAGTGTAACGATCTCGTTCTTGTGTTGCTCCTCTTCAACAGTTAGCATATTATTGCTCATAAAACGAAAGAATGCAAATTCGCTCATTCATCTCATCATACTTTAGTATCATACATTGCTATTTATTCTATCTGTATATTACAACATCAAAATAATTTCATAATATTTCCTAGCATCTGTAGATGCTGTTTTGCTCTTAACTAGAAGTCATCTCGTAAATGGTACCACATTCAATAATATTATCTAGGTAAAACCATGTATGGATTTGACGGACGAAAAATGGTTCATCATCCAGCCACTAACCCCTGACCCGCCACGACGTCCTGATGGCAAGGGACGCCTGTGGAGAGACGCTCGTCGTGACATTATGAATATGCTGTTCTATATGGATATTGCGTACAGGTGCTCCATGGCATGACATGCCAGAGCGCTATCCACCGCCATACCAAACATGTGATAGAAGGAGGTTCCAGCAGTGGGTTCGTTCTGGTATATTTGAGAAGATTCTCCAGGCACTGGCCACTGACCTACGCGAGCGTGGAGAGATTAATCTGTCGGAATATTACATAGACGTTACTTTCATAGTGGCCAAAGAAAGGGAGGAGCAGGAGATTGGATACAATGGCTACAACAAGAAGGCGAAAGGAAGCAAAGTTCACACAATAGTTACACATGCCTCACTACCTGTTGTTGTAATAGACCTAGGACTAGGCAATGAGCATGAAAGTAGAAGACTGCCATCACTTTTAGGAAATATCAGAATCAGAGGTACCATAAGATCAAGGAATAGGCCTAGGTATATTTTATGCTGATAACAAGTATCATACACCGCTGGTAATGATGTATCTCGGTAGCAGATCCATTGCAGCCAGCATCAAAGAACGAGCCAACAAGAAGAAAAAAGGAGACCAGGTAGAACGAGTATTTTTGATTATGAAACGTACACTAAGGTTAGAACCAGCGTCGAGAGATTCTTTGGATGGCTGAAGAGTTTCCGCCGGATTCAGACCAGGTATGACAGGCTAGCATCGACATACCTTGGTTTCCTGCAGCTAGGATGCATCATGATATTGATGAGGAGGGTTTCCAGATGAGTTCAATAAAATAATAACAATGGTGGCAAATCCGACTAGTTGAACATTAAACATCATCAGTAACCTGTAAACTCTTCAATTTTGATTCTTTCTTTTGGAATTTCTAAATTGTCTTGGAGCAAAGATTGCATGGCTTTTAGCATACTGGGAGGACCACAAATATAGAATATTGAATTATTTATCATGTTAGTATCTAAGTACTTCAAAATCATTGCTTTATCTATTCTCCCATATTCTCCTTTCCAATCATTTGCAGTAGACGATGATGATTGTTTTTGTTGTCGTTGTTGTTCTTGTTCTTGTTGTTCCTCATCACTAAGAGTATAGATAATCTTCAGATTTTTATTTATGTTCACCCAATCATCAAACTCTTTTTTGAATAAGATGTTATCACGGTTCCTATTGGAATCAAACATCACTATTTTTAGTGGCAGCTGCTTATCTGTAGCATACCTTATCATACTTCTAAATGGAGTAACACCTATTCCACCAGAAAGAAATACAGCAGGCTTTGAATAATCTTGATGCAATACAAATTGTCCCTCAGGGCCTCTTACCTTGACTTTTGTACCTTCCTCTAAAGTTGAAAGTCTCTTTTTGTATGGTGAATCTCTGATTCTAGTGCTAAGCATTATGAAATTCTCAGTTGGAGAAGATGAAATAGTAAAATGTCTAGTCGGGCCTTTGGGATCATCATAGACTCCTCCTATATCAAAGAAGGCAAATTGTCCTGCAGTATAATTTAATGGTATTTCTTTGTCTTCTGCACCTCCTACTTGCTCATTTTTTTGCTTACTGAACTTAAATGATGTTATATCAGTACCTTCAAGTTTATCTTTTTCTAACAGTGTTAGCTCAATCTGAGGAAGAGATTTTCCTTTACCTTGTCTCTTAATTAGTATGTCATTATTGCTATCTACCTTCACTTCATAAGTTGGCTCAGATTGGGTTGCAGGAGGGTTTGTTACATCTCCTGTCCTTACATCAAATTTGGTACCATGCCATGGACATTCAACTTCGTATCCTTCAAGGGTGCCCTCAGCTAGAGGACCACCTTCATGCGTACAAATATTGCCTAGGGCATAGTATTTCCCATCAACATTCACTAGACAGATTTTTTGACCGTTAACCTCGACTTCTTTCATCTGTGAAGGTTGAATGTCCTTTGTATTAGCTACCTTAACAAAATCTTCAGTCAAAACAAGATCATTTTTCATTATACAGTCCAGAGTCTATATGGTTTTCTATTTGAATTTCCAGATATTATTATTGTTATGATTC
>CAYWRR010000345.1:0-2445 GCA_964460425.1 uncultured Nitrososphaera sp. | reverse complement strand
GTTCTTCAGATATTTTAGATATTTTAGAATCACATTCTATACCTTTAGCATCAAGGACCTGCTGGGTAAGTGTCGTGATCTCTTCTCTATGCTGTAGCTCCTCAACAGTAGCATTTTATAGCTCATAAAACGAAAATAGGCAAATTCACTATGCATCATCTAGTAATAGCACAAATTACTATTTATTCTATGTATGCGTTCAATAACAAATAATTTCATAATTTCTAACATCTATACGCACTTACTACTTGTAATTGGTCAGATGTGTCCCTAAGCTGAAAATGAGACATGGTGTATTACAAAGCATTGATTATTTTAACCAAAGATTAGTAGTACTAAGTTTATGTAATGTGTAGGTACTCATTAGGAACATGTTATACCTTCCCCCTATATATGCATCTGCATCTTTCTGGGCAGCAGTAGGGTTCTTTATTTCTCACGATGATTCAAATTCTTGAGCTGTCTGCTCTCGACCTTCTTTTTATGTTCTTCTCTGGTATGATGCAGTCTATCTTTTTCATGAATGAACTCTTTCCCACATTCATGACATTTTACTATCGGATGATGATGGATTCGTCTTGCATGGTTAATTAGATCTTCATATTTTGCGAACTTTTCACCGCATTGATCACAAACATCTCTTTCTTTGTTATGAAGAATACCCAAACAATTTCTATATAATTGGAAATCAATTGCTATTAAAAGATTGTACTTTGTGCCTATAGAAGTAAGGCCCAGAGGATTCCAGCACAAAAAACCTTCAAGAAAGGACTCACTCGTTGGAAGGTATTGTAGTATTTAGTAACTGTTAGGTATAACATGATGAGGATAGTAATAAATAATCTTCAAGAACGAATTTGGGCTTAAGTCTCCTGAGAAAGATCTTATCAAAATGGCATAAATGATTACGTTCATAACGGGGTTAGTTGAAGCCTTTCTCTACAACAAAGGAGCAGATCAAGAAATAAGAAATGACAATACGAGTTTGTGCATACGCGGCTCAACATGCCAAAGCTCCTCTTACACCATACTCTTTTGAAAGGCGAGAACCCGGAGAGCATGATGTCGTAGTTGACATCAAATATAGTGGTATCTGCCATTCGGACATACACAAAGTGAATAATGGATGGGGCGGATCAACCTTTCCAATGGTTCCAGGACATGAGATCATAGGCATTGTGTCCCAAGTTGGGACAAAGGTGACTCGCTACAAGTTAGGTGACAGAGTTGCTGTTGGAAATTTCGTTGATTCTTGCAGGAAATGTGATCCTTGCCATGAAGGTCTCGAGCAGTATTGTGTGAAAGGAGCCAGGTGGACTTATGATGCAATCGAAGCAGATGGAAAAAGTCAGACCTATGGAGGCTATTCAAATAAAATCGTAGTTGATGAAAACTATGTCCTTAGGATTCCAGACAACTTACCTCTGGATCGTTCAGCACCCCTTCTCTGCGCAGGAATCACGCTATATTCTCCTCTAATGCATTGGAAAGTCGCTTCAGGAAAGAAAGTCGCCATTGTTGGTCTTGGAGGGCTAGGCCATATAGGAATAAGAATTGCTCATGCTCTTGGTGCTGAAGTGACAGTGCTTAGTAGGTCTCTTGAAAAAGAAGAAGACAGCAAGATATTGGGAGCTGATGACTTCTATTCTACGACAGATCCGAGCACTTTCAAGAAACTTAGAGGGTATTTCGATGTAATTATCAATACCGTTTCAGTGGTACTTGACTTCAATAAGTACATGAAGCTGCTTGGTCTAGATGGGACGATGGTGTTGGTTGGACTTCCAGAGGGTGCTATATCGGTTGGTCCATTCTCATTAACTAGCGCCCGTCGCAGTCTTGCAGGCTCCGCGGTTGGAGGGATTCTAGAAACACAAGAGATGCTTGATTTCTGTAGTAAACATAACATTGCCTGTGACGTAGAAGTTATTCCGATTCAAAAAGTAAATGAGGCTTATGATAGAGTTGTTAGAAGTGACGTTCGGTATAGATTTGTCATAGATATTGCTAACTCACTTAGCTGCTAGCCTGAAAGCTGAAGGCTCGAGCCTTATGGTGGGACGCTGTCCTCGTTGGTTATATTGTAATTTCAGTATAATTGTAGTATTGGGTCTGAAGACTTCTTCATGTACAGGGCACGGGAAGACAACTTTGCATTCAACTAATTGGTCTGAGGTTCCCATGTTTGTCCAAAGGTCGAATCATTCAGTCCAATTTTTGCACATTTTCTTATTTTTACCGGGCCCAGAGGGTTCCGAGAGAAAAACCTTCTAAATTGAGACTCAAATATAGGCAAAAATTCATTGTTGTATCTTGCATGTTCAATCTTAAAAGACTGGATATGGGAGTGGTTCGCTTGTAAAATATTATTATCGATACAATAATAACATCCTTCTATGTTGATAGAAAGGTTGCCTTAAATTTTTTTCACATAGGCCAGATACT
>CAYWRR010000344.1:0-2454 GCA_964460425.1 uncultured Nitrososphaera sp. | reverse complement strand
ACTAATGAGTGAATTGTTTTTGCAGTTATATTTGCGATGGCTATGCACAATCTCTCTTCTTCTTGTTCTTCTATCTTTGAACTACTAGCTCAAGTTTTTTGGATGATAATGAAGGTCCTAATCTTTATGATTCAATGGTTGGTTGATAGTACTTACTAAGCAATGCATATGATTATGCTTTTCTCTATATTCATGCTCATGAAGCAATTGAAGTTGCTTTTGTAAAGCTATTAACCATATTCGCTGAACCGATAGTCTTTAAAATTCCAAATCCTTTCTATAGTGGAATTGAAATTCCTTTTCGTATCCCCTGAAGCCTTGAGCATCGACCTTGCCTACGTCATACGGCAGGAGGGCAATGACGTCAGGTTCTATATACAAAGCTTAACAGAAAGAGATGTAGGCGACGGCTTTGTAGATAAGGTCGATTCGTGGGAGGACCATGCAGACTGGGCAGATCTAGTTGTTTTTGACGATATTGGATTTGGCAAGGTAGCGGAGAAATTGAGATCTGAAGGTAAGAAGGTAATAGGGGGAAGCTTATATACAGATAAGCTTGAAAATGAAAGAGAATTCGGCCAGCAGGAGCTTGCAAAGGCCGGTGTCTCTGTGCTTCCAAGCTGGAATTTTTCGAATTTTGATGACGCCATACGATTTGTACATGAAAATTCTGGTAGATACGTCATAAAACCTAGCGGCAAAGCACAGAGCGAAAAAGAGTTGCTCTTTGTGGGTCAAGAGGCTGATGGTAATGACGTGATCAATGTCCTTGCGCATTACAAAAAGAATTGGTCAAATAAAATAAAGGCATTTCAGTTGCAGCAATATTCCTCTGGTGTAGAGGTAGCTGTAGGCGGATTCTTCAATGGAAAAGAATTCATCAGGCCTGTTAACATCAACTTTGAGCACAAGCGATTGTTTCCTGGAAACATTGGCCCCAGCACAGGTGAGATGGGTACTCTTATGCTATGGATACATAAGAGCAGGATGTTTCAACTAACACTTGAAAGAATTGAACAAAATCTTGCTGCCTCAAGCTACGCCGGCTATATCGATGTCAACTGCATCGCAAATGGAACTGGTATATATCCGCTAGAGTTCACGTCCCGGTTTGGATATCCTACCCTATCTATCCATATGGAAGGAGTCACCAGCAAATGGAGCAAATTCCTATATTCTATTTCATCTGGAGAAAAAGCGGAACTAAAGACAAAAAGCGGATTTCAAGTTGGGGTTGTCATAGCTGTCCCGCCATTTCCGTTCAATGATGATCGAACGTTCAGAAAATTTTCAGAAGAAGCGACTATACTTTTTAAAACTCAGAATCCAGACGGAATCCACCTGGGAGAGGTCAAGAGAGAAGGCAACGATTGGCGCGTTGCCGGCAGGTCAGGTTATTCGCTTGTAGTTACCGGTTCCGGTAGTACCACTGCGGAGGCAAGCAAGCAAGCGTACCAGAGAGTAGCTAACATCATGATACCAAACATGTTCTATAGGACGGACATAGGAAGCGGATGGGTTCGAGACAGTGATCTCTTGCTTTCGTATGGCTATCTACAGTAATAAATATATACAATATACCTTGTGACAGTTCTGTTAAGCTAAATTCCCTTTCTTTTGTGAAACATGTAGCAGTTGATTTTTTGCTTTTGCTATCATCAGACTGATTGGCATTCTGTGATTGCATTACTTATGCTGTTTGAAGAGGACTGGCTGATATGTCAAAAAAGTATATGCTGATAATATGACTGAATATTTCGCTATTTTGATAGTGAAAATTGGTAAATGAGTCCTTAAGTTAATAGAGCCCTTGTAGAGCTCAAAACGAACAGAAACCTCCTTCTGGGCGCGGACAACAACTAAGAAAGGCACTTACTACCAGTGATGAAGATATAAATCTTGATATGAACCGCGACAGAGCGATCGAAGGTGTATATTCAGTGTGGGGTCAAGCCACCCTTTATCACTTAAAGGTTGGGCAACACCGATTCAGGTTTCAATAGAATCAATAATAAAATATAGACTGAACCTTCTCCAACCCTGGCCCTTCATCAGGTTTTTGTAGCTCTTATCAGAAACTCTCCGAGGCTAAGCGGAGCACCACAACTTGTGCAGCGATTGCTTGACTGACTCAAAATCTCCTTTACAGAACGCAGTGCTTTCATCTTGTACACTATGGAACTACATTTGTCGCATACAACGCTTACAATCATGCACAGATAGTTCATTTATAGATTAATACGAGTACCCTAAAGGAATCTTTACAAGATGTACAGGTACTGTTGGCTATCTTGACAAGCCACTTACCAATAAAGCCTAATACTTTTGACTACATACCTTTTTAGTATTTGTGGTATTGATTCCCTAAAGTCAGAATTCTTTCAATGGACCATAGGGCCCCAACAACAATAATAATTGGAGATCTCATAGAGCTAGCTTCATTCAAAATGTCTA
>CAYWRR010000343.1:0-2498 GCA_964460425.1 uncultured Nitrososphaera sp. | reverse complement strand
TGTTGCTATTCCTGCTGGAACAACGATAGGGTGGTTTAACGATGACCCAGGACAACCTCATACGGTAACTAGTGGAGTGCCAGGTGCTTCTGATGCTGGAAGTTTATTTAATTCAGGAATTATACCATTTGGTTCGTCTTTTCAATATACCTTTGCCCCTGATTTGTCTGGGGAATATACATACTATTGTGAAATACATCCATGGAGAACAGCAAAAGTATCAGTCAGCGCCGCAATTGATCAAGAATTTAACTTTGAGTTAAGATCGGGAACAGGTCCAGATCTTAGCTTAAGCAAGAATAACAGAACATTACTTGATTTCCGTCCCACTACAGTTACTACTGATGAAACAACACCCCTAACATATAACGTTGTTATCTTGGATGGAAATACTAACCAGACAGTATTTTCTAGAACCTTCTTTGTACTTGGCAATGATCTATATTTGGAATTAATAGCCGCAAATAATAATACCAATACCACAACGACTGAAGTATACGGACCAGACTTTAGCGATCCCATAACAGGAGCATATCATGTTCAAGGAAACTTCACCAAGCCCAACACAGACTACAAAATAACAGTTGAAATTACTGCAATAGGTTCACAAACACCTGAGAATCCAATTAGAGATACCTTTAATTTCAGAGTGCTTCCCTAACTTACCATTTATTATTATACCATTGATTGTTGCGTATTAAATGTGCGCAAGGTCCTCTCTTATACCCATTTTAGTTTTGCAAAACACCCTTTCATCCATTTTCCTTATTGATTTATTTATTTTAGGCATAAAGTGCATTTTAGATATTACGTCTTTGTCTATATCAATACCAGGAGCTACCTCTTCTAAAGTTACCTCTCCATCGCTAAGTCCAAACACCCCTCTTTCTGTGATATACAGGATCTCCTGCCCGTACTTTGTAGCTTGATGTCCACTGAAAGCAATTCTATATACGTTCTCAACGAACTTTGGTATTGGACCTTCATTTAATACCCTAATCTCATTATTAGCTATGCTGAATTCACTTTTTCCTCCACTGAAAGCCCCTGCAAAATAAATCCTAGGCGCTCCTCCCGCTATAACAGGAAAGCCCCCATAACCAAAAATTCTATCATGTAAAATTGCTGGATTTACATTTCCCTTTCTATCAATCTGCAAAAACCCAAGAGACGCTGCATCAATAATTCCCCCCTCAAAATTAGAAAACATATCAGGGATAGTTGAGACAGCGAAAGGACTTATTGCCAAACCAAAATCATTTCCAGAAAGTGCCAACCCTCCCCATGGTCCAGATTCTAGTACTGTTACTATGAATTCTGTTATCCCCTCTTCAGCTGCAATTGAAGAAACCATAGCAGGAATCCCTATTCCCAAGTTGACCAGGATAGGGGCTTGCTTGTTTTCCAACAACCTGATCAATTCCAGAACAATCCTTCGAGCTATAATTCTTTCATGATCCTTCATCGAAGATACGGAACTGAAGATAGAACTTGGAATATTACCAGTTATAGACGGCATTATTCTGTGGGAAACTCTAGGATCATACTCAATTGTCCCACTTTGCCAATGATATTCTCTTGGGGCAATAACGATAAAATCCACTAGTGGACTAGGGATGTCGACATCTTTGGGTCTTATTGTGCCGCACATTGTTAGCCATCTAACCTGTGCAATCACCTTACCTTGATTTGGTCTTGCCTTTGTAGCTTGTGCGATGCTGAGGACCGTTCCTCTTATACCCTCGTCTTGCAATGATAGGTTACCGCTCTCATCAGATATAGAAGATCTAATCAAAGCATAATTTGGCTTTGGGGCTTGGTATAGAAGATAATCTTCACCTTCAATGTTAAGTACACTGATTTTGCATGAAGAATTTTTCTTCCCGCTATCATTTAATGCTCCTCCTTCTCTTCGGGGATCGATAGAAGTATCTACACCTATTTTAGTTAAAAGGCCAGGCCTGCCAGATCCCACTTCTCTGAACCAGTATGCAGTAATTCCTATGGGCCATCCATAACACTCAATTTGGTCATCGGCAACAAGTTTTTGAAGCCATGGTGAAAATCCTAAGAAAGGCATCAAAGCTCCTCGAAGGAACTCCTGATTTGGTTCTTTGTATAACTTTTCTGCTATCTTATCTAGTCCTCTTCCCGGTACGGCTGGCAACGTGTCTGATATCATGAAAATATTCTTAGGATGTCCCTCTTTGACATATTTATCATACAATTCAAGAATTAAATACTCAGGCGTTGTAGCCATATTAAAACCAGAGACAGCAATTGTACTGTTATCTTTTATATCATATGAACTTTCAATGTCTGAAATTTTTGAAATCATACGCTGAACATTACTTGTTATCTTCCATAAATACTAACTTCTTTCAGTATTCTGACTTTGGAAAGATTCAAGTTTCATTAAGATATAACGAACTTAGAGGTATTATACTAGTGTGTATCTTACGTCTACATTAAAAGATAACAGTACAATTGCTGTCTCT
>CAYWRR010000342.1:0-2498 GCA_964460425.1 uncultured Nitrososphaera sp. | reverse complement strand
TCACAAAAATTTGTGCTCAATATCACTAGCGAGCACCCGAAGATTGAACAGTGTATATGGAATCAGAATCAAAATGTTGCAGTAGTAGTTTTCAACCAAGACAGAAGAGAGAATGGTATATTCGTACCCGTCTATCATACGACCATTTCCCTGTAGTAGCTTGTTGGATAGTGCTCCAGTCATTCATGCAAAGGAGTATTATTATGCAGGGGCTTGACAATTCCAGAATCGATTAGCGCCTGAAATGCAGATTCAAATTGCTTCTGTTTCTTTTCTAACTCTTCTATCCTTCTATCTTTTTGTGCAAGCTCTAAAATATCAGCATTCAAGCTCTCAATTTCAATTCTGAGCTTACGGGCATCATCAATAGTAAGGCTGTCAACCCCTTTCAGGTAATCTTCAAGCAAGTCCTGCTCGCTCGGACGGTAGTGTGCATCACTAATGCCAGTGCTATGACCCACCAGGTTTTCTACGTTGATTGGTTCAACCCCAGCTAATTCACATCTTGAAAAATTTGCGCAGTGTATGACATGTTGCAAAGTCATGGCGCTTCTTTTCTCCTTCCAATTCCTTTCGCAAACCCTGTGCCCAGAGTGCTCGCTTTATTAGGCGTTTAACTGCAATAGAAGATAACTTGTTTGGTATAGTCACTGTACCTACTGTATTTGTATATTTTCTTATTGCTGCCTCAGAATCCCATAGGTCGCGCATAACCCAGGTCGTTGATGTGACTTTTTCACTAGAATCAGCTCTGTATTTCATCCATGCGGCAAGTTTCCTATAAGCTTCAGGAGTTAAATATCTAAAATATGCGTCTTAAGATCCTGCGTAGACTATAACCTTAGCTGCAATAAGCTTGCTACCGCGTTCAATTGGAGTTATGTGACCCCACTGCAAATAATCCCAAGCACCGACTCTGATACCTGAGGAAGCCATCACGTAAACAATTGGTTTGATGCGTCTGTCTGGATACTCCGTAATCTTTCGTATCTCCTGTAGAGTTGGCGCCCGGTCGTCAGCATATCGCCTAGCACGCGGCAATCCTCGCATGATTTTTTGCCATACGATGTTGAGATCAGCCATTTCATAGAATAAGTTGATCGCCTTGGCATAGTTTCTGACGGTGCCAATCGCTATTTCTTTTCGCTCAACCAAAAATGCTCTCAATCTTTGACAATATTTTTCCTTGGTTGTTGGAGCTTTAATAGCGTAAAGATACAGCTCCCATGGGTCATGTTCCAACTCTTTTATCGGTGGCTGCTGCTCCACGGATTCCACTTCCTATTTCTCACTCTCCTTTATTGTTGCGAAGAATCCACATAAGAGAACCAATATCGAGCGGGTTCGGTGGGATTAGGTCCCTGCACATAAAGGGGTTCTGCTAACCAAGCCTTAAAGGTAGTCCGGCCATTCTTATAGCAAGAGGGATCCTTTGTATAGTGCTATTGGCAAGTTTCATGGACCAAAATATATTCTTAGGAGTAAAGTATCAGATCAGTTTGGATCTGATTCTATCTCCCTATTTAGGGTTAGCACGGTTTAGCCACGGACAATAATCGAGTGGTAACTGATATAGCTAACTTTATTTCTTAGAGAGAAAGACACTAAAGGAGAAAGATGGCAATCAGTAAAGAGGCTAAGTCCCTTGGAATGCCTTGGGAGAAAGAGTATGGTTACTCTCAGGCGGTCAAAGTCGACAACACTATCTATGTCTCTGGACAGGTAGGTCACGACGACAAGGGCAATATCGTCGGTACTGGAAACATGGAGGTGCAGATGCTCCAAGCCTATGCAAACATCAAAAAGGTGCTCAAGCAGTATGGCGCAACGATGGACAATGTCGTAGATGAAATACTGTTCGTGACAGACATGGACGCAGCCTTTGCTGCGAGAGTTAAGTGTAGACATGAAGTATTTTCTGACAACACAGTGCTGAGTAGCACCATTGTGCAGATCCAGCGTCTAGCATTCCCTGAGCTTATGGTGGAGATTAGGTGTATTTGCAAAGTGTAAGATCCTGCCATATCTCTACTATTTCCTTCGATCGTATGGTAGTATAATACACTTGTAATTTGCGGGTTCGGTGTAATCCAATACAGATTTGACTTAATAATTCCACCCTGCAAAACAGCCAATATATTAACGGTTATCTCTCAAATTAATAGTCAACATGAACCTGCTTCAAAATCCATTAAATCCAATATTGTGGACGGCTAGGCGCAGCGAACACGATGTAGTCAGTCTTTATGATTACCTGTCAGGTCTAATGCGTATAACAACGAAGGATTATTTCCTCAACTTTGGATACTGGAATAAGGGAATGAGTTCTCCAAGAGAAGCTCAACGCAGGTTATGTTCATTGATTGCGGATGTTAGTATTCTCTATTCAGCTAGCACGGTACTTGACATAGGGAGTGGATTTTCTGCCCCTGCAGTTTATTGGGCGCGAGGAATCGCGCCGCGCGAACATGTCCTATTCGGCAACCCGGCTGATCGAC
>CAYWRR010000341.1:0-2499 GCA_964460425.1 uncultured Nitrososphaera sp. | reverse complement strand
ACAACTATTCTAATTCTTTTTGATATAACGGACTGAGTGTATTTTCTAAAGGTACTATTTCGATCTTTCCCCTAGGCACAACAGAAATCTTCAGATAAAAAGACTATCAGCCGAAAAATATTTGAATTCATAATATCCTTCATACGTAGAATATCTCCGTTATCTCCACCATCTGAACGTATATCTCATCTCTATTGTCTTCATTTCAGTTAAATTTGTGTCTGGTAGAGATGGCGAGTTGTAATAGGGTATTTTCTGCCGAGATTTTTCAACATGTGTACTGTGAAAGCCTTTTATAAGATATTCTGCATGGTTTGACAATGTCGTCGTCATCATCTATGCCAAACATCTCAGAAGATCGTGACGATACTGGCATACCTGTAACATGCAGCAAATGCAATGAGACATTCGAGACTGATTCTGATTATGTAGTACACTATAATGAGTCACACGCTGGGATAGGCACCGAGTAGGCTAATTTCAAATGAGTAAAACTCCTTGATTCTATCGACCACTGGATTATCCAAAGTACAGATCGTTCTTCTCTATAGTCTAGCGTATCACCACGAAAATGACAATAAACAATGATACCAAGGGGATACGGAAATTTTTCACCTAGCGACTATGCCATGATGATTTTTAGCTCCCTTCATAGTTCAGGGCTGACGCCACTCTACTGCTAAGTGCTTGAGCCATCTCTGTTTCTGTACTGGTTCCTTTTGATAACATAAGGGCTAATTATGTCGGTGTTCTGCACTTCTGACTTTATTCGCCATTGTATAATTAAGATCTAATGCTCTAACTTATTTCAAAATCTTGAATTGTTGTAGGCTCGATCTAATACCTACCTTATAGATGCAGCTATTAGTGAAGTCTCAAGGACCTTTCTTTTTGACTGCTATTCTTTACAATTTTTACCTACTATCGCACACAGATTGTGCTGCCACACACCATAAACTTAGAGTAAATCACTTACGACATACACAGAAAATTTCTCCAATATCTCCGACACCTCCACATCTTAGTAATTTGAGCGTGGATTTGATAGTCTTGTAGAGGAGATATTTACGTGCTAGTGGAGATAATATCTCCATTTTTGACGGAATACCTCCACCATTTTTGCCTCGATTTTGAGCGTGAATTGTGACTGGTGGTGTAGGTAGTGGAGATATTTTTCGATTACCGCTGGATGGCGTTAGTACAGATAGCATTCAGCTAGATGGTAAGGACTATGTTGCATTTGACTTAGAATGGAAGGATACTGATGACAGTAGAGGCTACAATCTAACCATCGTCTATGCAGCTGCATTTGTTGACAACCAGGGCAACCAAAAGGTGCTACGTATGTCTGACTTGACAAATTCGAGCCTGCTCTGCTTTGAGAAACATTCTTTCCTGTATTCAAATAGGTGGTGGTATTATTTAGCCGTAACAATGCTGTGAAGAAAAAGAGCTGCACCACTATATCAGGAGCCACCATGGACAGCAGGTAGTCGCTGCTTGTTTGTCATGCAATGCAAGACTTTTTAGGCTCAGGATGAGGCTAATTATTCGTAGTTGATCAAGCTAGATGATAGGTCGCGAATAGAAGCTGAACAGATAATAAAAAATGAAATCTCCGCTGTGACTAACAACCCTTCTGCTATCATTAGAGGCAACACCAGCGGTTGCGCTGCCTGTCAAGTGCTGTTCAAGGTAAAGGAAACTATGAAGGTAAGCGAACAGGATGCTGCCGACCTGCTCTCAGAGGTGCTTTTAGACAATACCCAACTCAATGAGCAGTTTATCTCTATGGTTGAGCAGGTCCACATGAAATCCCGCATGATGGGCGTAACTTTTGCAATCAAGACTAGAGAAGCAAAGGATCGATATATCGATGCCAACTTCAAGAATACGCTAAGTGAACTCGTGTCCGATGCTTCCGTCTATGGAACTGAGTTGCTAATGAGAAATTTGATTTTATCGCATATTGCGCTCAACATAGCGCAAAACCTTGGAATAGACTATCATGCTGCGACAGAAGAGCTCTATTATTACATGAGAAAGAACGATATGGATGCTCATGAAGAATTGATGCATGCGATACAGTCTTTGTTGACCAAAAAAAGAAGGAGCGTAGAAAAGTCATGACGACAGAGGCAACATTTACACAACAAAAGCTTATGGATTATGGTAGAGTGGAAGGAGGAGGAGAATAGCTACACAAACCCCGCAAATCTATGCTAAAAATAACGATAGATACTAGAGATGTTTTCCGTATTATTATGCAGACAGCATTAGTGGGGCTGGTTTTTTAAGCGTTTTTTGTGGACCTCGAGAATTTCTGCAGAAAAACCTTCAGAAAATATTGCCAAATAATCATCATAGTTACACAATTACAGATATGAGGAGATATGAAAACCCACAGTCAGCTTTAAAGACAACTAAAGAAGTATAGCTGTTACTCTCTCAAGATGCCAGGAGAAGACAAAAGCAACAAGAGCATTTCTCCTCAGACCC
>CAYWRR010000340.1:0-2508 GCA_964460425.1 uncultured Nitrososphaera sp. | reverse complement strand
AAACTATTGCCCGCATCTAGTAAGTTTATAAAATTCCCTTAATTGAATCAAAGCAATTCTTGGACATCTAGGCAAAATTTATTTGGACAGAATCACTCCTCTGTAATGTTGAGGTAATATATAACATAGTTCTAAAGGAATTTCTCGCAAAATGGTAATTCAATGGGTCCACAAAAGCATTTAGATCATATTATGAATCTGATCCATATGACCGAAAATCTCACGACAAACAGCTTTGTGATTATAGAGCAATAATCAAAAAATATGACTATAAGGAGGAGGGACCTTGAATGACATGAGGTCTCACATATAACAAAAACAATTCAATGTATTCCGTTGGAAACACTGCTCTTGTTATCACGCTGTTTGGCACAGCGATTTTGTCGCTCTGGTTACGGAATAACTGGTGAAAGAATATAGAAAAAACTGAATTTGAGTTTGAAGAAGAGCTATATATTGCTATAAATGCCGTGCCAAATACGATTGGGATAGGATATTGTCATCTCCAGCCGAGATAAAGAAAAAGCTTGAGAAGAACTGGATACGGTTTATAACGGAGAATTCGGTGAAGCTTTCGCTTGGCACAATAGATGGCGCTAGCCCGCCTTCGATCTTTGTGGGTCGTTATGGCTATCCAAAGGTCAGGATAGGACCAATGATATCCCCATTGCACGGTGATACCACTATCTTGGACAGAACCGAGCTGTGGACAGGTAAAAGCCTTGAAGAAATAGCGAACTACCGTCTGTCACTTCTGCTAGGTACGGTCAACATGAATGTACATGATATTTCTAGCAGATATCTTCAGAACATGCAAGAGCTCGCTATGTCGGAGAGGCCTGCCGAAACCGAGGCCATATTTGAAAAAAGGCCCGTGATAGATGTCCACATGCAAAAAGAACTAAATCACGAAGCCATACCTTTTGGGCCAGCTGCACCTCTGAGATGTTTTAAGGTGTCATCACTTTCCGCCGACCAGCGCATTGAAACAGTATATTATGATACAGATTTGAGAGTAGCAGATGCTATGATGGAGTTGTACAGGCGCAGCGTAGAAGTGAGTATCATACAACGAGTCCTCAGCATGGGGATGCTTGGAGTAAAGAAGAAACGCAAACTTGTGCCTACTCGGTGGAGTATTTCTGCTACTGATGATATTATTTCAAGCATGTTTGTAAAGGAGATTGAGATGAACCCTACAATTGATCTATTTGAAGTAACTCAATACTCACATCTTGCTAACTACTACTCGATCATATTGGTACCAGATGAGAGGTGGATTTTTGAAATGATCGAGTCTTGGTTCACAAGCAGAGGCCAGGTGGTCACGGGGGCTGATAATGAAGATGAAAGAGGACTTAACCATAACCCGACAATAGCCGGAGCATATTTTGCAGCACGCCTTGCGGTAGTGGAGCATCTTGCCCGTCGACACAAAAAGGCCGGGGCCATTGTTCTCCGCGAAATACACCCTGATTATGTAATGCCACTTGGCGTATGGCAGATAAGAGAAGGCGTACGTAAAGCTCTGAAAAATTATCCACAAAAGTTTGAACAATTTGATCATGCAATGTCGTTTGCCTGTTCTTACATGTCACTGTCAAAGAACGAAGTGGTACAAAAAAGTCGGCTTTGGAAGAGTTTCAAGGACCAGACAAAGATCAGTGATTTTGCTTAACTGATTCCTAGCAAAGGGTCATATATTAGCCCTGCGCTTAATGCTCTTGATGGTAGTGATGATGAGCGAGGCTCCTCCAGAGGGCATCAAGTATGTTGTTCCAATCAAGCAGGTGGAAAAACCAGTAAAGATTACAGATCAAGCCAGGGCCGAACTCCAGAGCTCTGGCATGATGGATGAGAAGGGTAAGCTGAAGATAAAGGGTGTAAGTCCAAAGATGCTCAAGCGCATGAAGCTAGAGGCAGTTGACTGTCCTGTACTGAACAAGGAGATCGGCTTTCTACAATGCTATGTTTGTAAAAACTTTTTCAGCAGGCCTACGGGCAAGGTTTACTGTAAAGGCGACCCTCTGTAGCCACATGCACCTCTCTACGAGATGACAGAGTTTTCATTCGCTTATAACTGCTTCATAAATCTATTAACAATACAAAAAAGAGAGAAAAAATATTAGAAAGGATCCTTGATCGATATATGGATTTACTATTAACCTGAAATAAGTTCAGGCCTATCCGGAGCCAAGCTAGAATCTATTTCAAAGCACAGGAAGCTGTAGCATTTTATTGATAATAGATAGCCTTGGCTTACATTGGATTTCAGCACAATAAGAAGTTGTTGTTCTTCAACTGAGTTGGAAGACGTATAGCATAGCTCTTTCAAAGAAAGGCAGGTGCTTAAACTTGAAAAAAGAGAGTATTTTCTTTCGATGAATGGATCCCTAGGATCGGGACAGCCAAATTAGAAGTTAGCAGTTCTATGCTTACAACAAGAGCATTGTAATGGCAAGTCGTCATAACTCCTAGAGAGCGCCATTTTTGGAAGCAATAATGTAT
>CAYWRR010000339.1:0-2530 GCA_964460425.1 uncultured Nitrososphaera sp. | reverse complement strand
ATAAGTGTAGCACCTGTAGCAGCACCATCATCCGCTAAAATTATGGTATTACTGTCACTGCGTAACCGGTTATTAATAGTGGGACTTCTATATGCTGACGTTCTACGTTTTATTTCTTGTATCTGTAATGCTTTTTCTGTTTCAATGTATTCCTCTGATATCTCTAAAGTCTTAACAATGTTATCATTCAGGTACGTAGTCCCATCCTCCATGACTGCGCCTATAGCAAGTTCTTCATTGTATGGTGCACGTAGCTTTCTTGGTATGACAATATCGAACTGACAACCCAATTTCCTAGCTATAATATCTGCAATAACTACTCCGCCCCTTGGAATTCCAAATACTATAGAATTTTTTCTTTCCTTTTCTTCTATTACATCTTTTAATGCTCCGCTCAAGATATTAGCCGCAGCAACCCTATCTTTTAACCTTAACCTCAATTGGAATTTGTTTCTAATTCTATCAAGTATCATACGCTAATTGGATCATTAAGACTGTCATCACTAACATATGCCTACGTGTTTATTAAGCTATTTTTCGTTGTAAAATGTTTAATCAATAAGATGCACGAAAAATGCTTATAGTATAGTATTCATCCTAAACAAAAAAGGAGGGAGAAAGAAAGTGCCTATTGTGCGGTTATGTTATATTTTATATCCTGGGCGAAATTAGGCTCTGACAGGCTTGATTTATAATGAACTGTGTACTGTTCGCCTTTTGAAAGGGGCTCTGTGATTATGTAATGACCATCAGCAGCTGCTGTAGATTCGCCAGGTGTTGCGCCAAAAATTGGGTCTTCAGGAAAAATGACGGTAAATGGACCAGCAGATTTTCTATATTTGCTAATTTCATCAATGTTATACTCCTTATCATTTATTCTTAGATACATGCTTGCCACACTGTCCTGATCTTTCTTCGCAATCTGTTCAAGCTCAGCTGGCGATGCGCCTGGAGCTTCCTTGTCAGATATTTCGACGACCAACACAGGGATAAGGAGGCCCTTACCTGCGGGGACCGTGCACGTTCTTTCAGATACACCTCCCCCATTACCGCTGAGATAAAAAACCGATGAGTTAAGTCCTAGTTGCTCATTAGCGCAGTTCTTCCCCGTAGGATCCGGCCAAGGGTTCTGATCTTTTGGTAGGGATATCACCCAATTCCAGAAGTTCTTGATATGGTCTTCATACGCTAGGCCGTACGGCTTTTCATCAGGCGAAAATATATTCAACGATTTAGTGGCCCCGGCAGGTAAGGTAGTAAACGATACTAGCATCATCCCTAAGAGTGAGATCACTAGATAGATTATTCCCTTCAACGTGAACCTTTAATAGTACTTCTAGTAGAAAAAGGTTATCTTTTAGGAGCAGAATATTAGTCACGCTTGCTCAGTAGCTACAAAGAATCGTTCAACACTAGGAAATTTCTCTACCTAATGATTGCTTTAATGGCAACTATAGTGATAGATACTTCTCTCGTTAAGGTTTACGATCTCATCTATAAACAATTTCTTCATCACCACCTCTTGACTTTATTGTTTGCATTGAACAGCGCTATCTGCCTGGGTGTACAAATTACTGTCCTAAAATACATGGGTCGAACATTCAAAAGAGATCAATTAACCAAGACAACAAGTGTTAATGTACTGTTTAAGATATGCTTGATTTCTTTAGGTGCACTGGGAGCCTTAATTGGATACTTAACATTTCAACAGCTTAACTATGACTTCTACAGTATATCAATCTCGAACTTAATTATTATTATAAGTTACGGCGTTGCTTCATGCTTTTTAGTTAGGTTAGCTTTGCTGTTTTTATCCTGGTATAGGTCAAGTCATAATCTTGTAGTTTTTTTGTATTTTGCATCTGTTTCCTTGATAGCATTTAACCTAATCATGACAGCCGTTGTTACTTCCATCAAGATGGATGATAGGCCTGAAGAGATACGAGTCTATCTAGCAGGCAGTGTAGATATATCTGTTGGGCGGTATGAGTTTTTGGATATTATTTTTAGTACCTCTATTGTTCTTTCATTTATTAGCTTATGGATCACGACTGCGATATTAATGAATTATTACAGGGACAAGCTAATCGTCAATACCGCGGTCTACTGGGCCATATTAAGCATCCCACTAGTTTATTTTTTGTTAAGTTATTCATACCGATTTATCGTTTCCGAACTAATCGTTTCGTATCTAACAATTGATCCCGTTACCGTTTCCATTGTGTTGACAGCAATAGTATCATTAAGCAGGCCGATCGGAGGCTTTACCTTTGCATTGTCATTCTGGAGCACATCTAAGGTATTAAGTTATGAAAGAAATGTTAAAACATATATGATTATTTCAGGTTGGGGAGTTCTTCTAATATTTGGTGCGAATCAAGCGGTAACACAAGTACTTGGACCTTATCCCCCGTTTGGAATCACAACCACGACTGTCCTGATCATGGCTTCTTATTTGATGTTACTAGGAATATACAATTCAGCAACACATGTTTCAAAAAATGCCGTACTACGAAAATCCGTACATAAA
>CAYWRR010000338.1:0-2535 GCA_964460425.1 uncultured Nitrososphaera sp. | reverse complement strand
GATGCAAGGACCAATGGATGGCACGTAAACAGAAGGAATACGGCACAGCAATTAATGTTTGAGAGCAAAAGTGGAAGCAAAATCTACTCCCATTATTTTTTTGTTGAATTACCTAAAGCCTTCTCTATTATGAATCATTTATCAAAAATTGAGCTCAAATTGTATCTGATAGAGTTGCGGGAGATGGTGGAGGTTGTGGAGATATACTTTCAGATTACTGACAGATGATGATATGAAACTCGGAGCTGCTGTCAGTAATTCCCTATGTATTATCTAGCTCTGCTAATTGCCAGTGCTCCACCAATAATTCCAAGTATTGTTCCAATTAGAAAGCCACCACCACCTACAATGAGAGCAACGATAGAGAATATCACTACGACTATGCCCCAACTCTTGACTTGTTTTGATCTTTTATAATACATCATTAGTGAACCAACCAGCACAAGTGCCCCAGATACTATGCCAACCGATAATATACCTGTTACAAATGGCATAAAATTATTGAACCCTCCATCAATATCGCCCATCATCAGATCGCCATTCATCGATCCGCCATTCATCATTTCTTCCGTAAATCCCCCATTGCCAAACATAGTTAGGATCCATAGCAAAATAGTAAAGATAGTACTACTAAAAATAATGAGTATGCCTGCTGTTAAAGATAATGCAAATGGCACAGACATTTCTATTTGTTCTTCTCTAATTCTTGTAGCGTCGCCTACCATCTTTCTTCTGTCCCTGCCTTCTACTGTGCAACATTTCATATTACACTTACACGGTAATCTTTTCTTTCTTCTCAATATCGTAAAACGGAACGGACCAAGCACGGAAAACTTATCGATACACGTCATTTTCCAATACAATATGCAGATGTTGGTCAAAGCCTCCACCTGCACCATGTATTGCTAATACAGTGGTAGTAATGCCATGTCCCACATCTGCATACTCGATTTGACCATGACGAGTGCTGATAAGTTTGCCATGTTTGATTCGTTTTCGGGCAGCTCTTATGTCCCTATTGTACGCAGAATAAACTACAAACCCTAGAGCAGCAGTTGCTGCACCTACCATAAGTCCAGCGCAGAGCAGTCTACTTACCATGATCCAACTAGTTCTTCATTGTTTAGGAACTAATAGCATTTTCTTCTCTTTCTTTTGACATATTATTCATTACTTAATTTTATTTATCCACTGTTCTAGCTACTTTTAATGTATGTAACTATTGAACCTGTAAGCTTTTTGCAAGAATAGAACACCTCTTATTTGCAAAATAAATATGAGTTTCAGTCTTGGTCATGGCTATCCTCAGCTACCATGCATCCAGAGGCATTCTATCACTAGATGCTACTGAGCAAAAAAATTATACAAAAATATATAACCTTATTCTTTTCCTCTGGAGATCTGACGTTGTTGTCATATGCTCATACCATCATAAGACTCATTGATACTTAACAACTTGGAATGCTGTGCATTGCATAACAAACAAAGCCCCTATATTTGTCAAGCTGAAGAGTATTTTTAGGTGTCAACAAATTTGTCAATTTACAAAGATGAAGAAACAAAATCTAAATTCTTATCATTCTACAATAAATCACTCGCATTATGGCCTGTTCCCTATGAGGAGTTTGTGGTTCAAACTCGATATGGTGATACCCATGTAATAGCCTCTGGGCCTATAGACAGAGATCCGATAGTGTTGATTCACGCTGCTGGGATTAATGGCACAATGTGGGGCCCTAATGTAGCGGCACTTAGTCGTCAATACCGAGTATATGCACTAGATACAATAGGAGACTTTGGGAAGAGTATTCTCGATGATTCAAAACATTATCCAAAATCTGCCCAGGATTATAGCAGATGGCTGATTGACGTTTTTGATGGTTTTAGAATCAGCAAAGCTTACGTAGTGGGCGCTTCTATGGGGGGGTGGATAACCCATGGCGCTGCCATATTTGCCCCTGAGTGGATAAAGAAAATTGTACTCCTTGACCCAGCTGCAGGGATACCTACTAAGACAAAATGGGCAGAGATGTTTCTTTCAGCAACCATATTTCCATTCAAATTTAATTATCGAAATATTTCACGCAAAGTCTTAGGGAATAAGAAAAGTGAGGGCAAGGAACTTTGGTTTGATTATATGGTTACAGCATTTAGCTCTAAATCTAAAGCAAAACCTCGTCTTGGATTCCCCTCCAAATTTTCAGACAAGCAGCTTTCACATACAAAAGTACCAACTTTACTTCTGATAGGACAGAATGAAGTCATTTACGGCAGCATTGATGCAACAGTTAAGCGAGCAAAGAATCTGATACCCAATATCCAAACTGAAATCATACCAGACGCAGGGCATCTACCAAATATTGATCAGCCTGAAATAGTTAATACAACTATATTGAAATTTCTAGCAGAATAGAGAAAGAATTGAGAACCTCTTCGGATAGTACACAACCTACAAAGATATATGAGCTAATCAGAGCAAGCAATTAGAGGTTTTTGCTTCCTAACACTTTTCTTTAGAAACCGTTATGTCGATTT
>CAYWRR010000337.1:0-2552 GCA_964460425.1 uncultured Nitrososphaera sp. | reverse complement strand
ATGTTGTCAATGATGTTGTAGATAGAATGAAAAAAGCTCTTGGCGGAGGAAGTGGCGCGCAGTGATGATTTCAGCTGTAGATGATTTGGTACGTCTGTAGTCCAAGACAATCGCAAAGTTACAAACAGGTGGGCAACATAGTTATAATTTTGGGGTTTAATAACCTTTCATCATGGTCGACCTGACAATTTAGAGAATTTGATTGTGGTGCATATATATGCCCTGCAAGGATATCCTGTCAATCTTAAAACTACCAAGACACCTACATGGAGTCCATATCTTGAAGGAGAGAAGTGGTATGAAGCTGGCTGCATTTTTATAGAGTGGGAGGGGATACATACCCATGCTGCACATGTAAGGTTCGGGTCATCCCACGAACCAAAAAAAAAGTTGGTGCTATGTGATGTTAAGGAGCATCCTACTTGGGATGACAATAAATTGGTAAAAGCAAATGAACTTATCACCACCATCACCAGTTAAAGGCACCATACTGCGTAAGACAAAAAATATTAGTGAGAGTTAACGAGTGCTTCACAGGACATGACATTTGGCAAGCTTGAGCAGTAATACTGCTCGTTTCGGACATGGACAATTCCACGAGGTTCTACAGAGATATTTTGAATTTGCCCATAAAGAGTCAGTCTAAATATTGAGTTCTTCAACAGAGAAACAGTCCTGGCACTTCATCCTGCTCGAAAAGCACGACAGTCAAGTTCACAGGGAAACATGCTTGTTGGCTTTATGGTCAGTGACCTTGAAGCCCAAGTTGAGCTACTGCAGAAGAAAAATGTCAAGTTCTTCAAGAAGCTGAAGGACGCACCCTTTGGCAAGCACGCAATAATAGAAGACCCAGATGGTCACCTAGTTTCATTAGCAGAAATAAAATCAAAAGGGGACGAAGATTTCGACCTTTTTGGTTCTTTTGGCGCAGAGTAGCACCTATCACAGCGATCTGATATATGATAGACATACATATATACATATATATATATATATATAGAATAATAGGATCAAATTTTTAATATCTGCTATCATTCATCGAGTCTATTTTCTGAAGGTTTTTCCCTCAAGTCCCTCTGGGCCCTTCCTTTCAGATGTGCTTAATTGCGGGTTTCACAAATAAAAGCTGAGAAAGCAAAATATCAATAGCAATAAAAAACTACAGTGCAATAATAATAACAGCAACGACAACACGACAATACCGGACCTCTTAGACGCTATTCCTTAATGCATTGAACAGCCCTGTAACTAGGGAGCGATATACTACAAGACTCCGATATTTCCTAGCTAAAATCGCTTTGATGGGTAATAATATTAAATAGATAGAGGAGCTTTGTAGGATATTCGTATAAAGGGGAAAGCAAGATCCAACTGGATTATCAATGTTGTAGTAGCCTTTCCGATAGAATACAAAGACCACCATGACCTAAGGGGAATCAGCGGCTCGACTATTCGAAACTATGTTAAGGTAGCCAAGCTTATCTATGAGATGAATGATATCGCTATCCATTGGAAAAAGATAACACGAGGCCTTGCAAAGGGAAGGAAGTGGGCTGATGATAGGGCTCCAAACATCGATGAAATACGAAGGCTATCTTGATATTCAAATCCAGATGTCAGAAATTGCGGCATTTTTAGAGTCATTTCTATCTAGTCTTATACCCCAAGAATCAGGAAATGAATGGCCATATAATAATCTGGTGACTATTATCATGCATTGTATGAGGCTGAGTAGCTGAACTTGACAGGAGATTTTCTTGTTGGCTTGAACAAGCCCTGCTTTGGAGGACAGTACGATCATGATTTGGGTAATAATCAATTCTCTAAATGGCAGCCCTATCTTCCAAACAATCTTGATAATGTTAAATCCTTTTTCAGGGAAGTTCGTGACATAGACTTAGTAAGAATTTGGCTATTTGAAGGAATGGAGGGATTGATATTTGATGATAATGACGAGCTTGTCTCATTAGAAAGGACATTTCTGGAATCTTTGAAGAAAATACTAGACTTGGCTGCTCAGAGTAATATCAGGGTATATCTATGTCTGTTTGACGCTTGGGCGGCAAAGCACAGGCCAGCAACTCTAAATGCGATGGGATTGATAATTCATGGGGCTAAATTTATCAACAACACTCTAACCAAGTTATGCGAATTTCTGTCAGACTATGCTGCTAGCATTTTCGCCATTGACCTAATGAATGAGCCAGAAGGATTGATCGAATGCAATGTAACCACATGGAACGAATTGGAATCTGTGCTCAACAAATGGTGTAATTATCTTCATAATAATCATGATTTCAAATGCAGTATAGGATGGATGAGAAGAAAAAATGCTGCCAAGTATTCTTATCTTGATATCGACTTTTGTGACTTTCATATTTATAATGAATCAGGAGAAATTCCATATTATGATCGGAACGATTTTGGAAAAAAACTCTGCATAATAGGTGAATGCGGATATCCTGTAGTTGATGATAGTCCAAGACAACTTGCACTTAGAAGAGATTATGGTGTTTGGATTGCAAAGAAGATGATGGTAGAGGCTTTTAATA